>JAUMAI010000568.1:0-2756 GCA_032116775.1 Pirellula sp.
TAGGTTGGTGGGGAATGGAACTCGCCAAACGCCTGGTTGAGAGCCAGAAGATTCCCATTTTTATGGTCAATGCCGCGGTCGGTGGAACCCGCATTGACTTGCATCAACGTAACCCTGCTGATCCAACCGACCTCACAAGCATCTACGGACGAATGCTATGGCGTGTGCAGCAGGCGAAGCTAACGCATGGCATTCGCGGCATCCTATGGCATCAAGGTGAAAACGACCAAGGAGCTGACGGTCCCACTGGTGGTTATGGCTGGGAGACCTATCATCAGTTTTTCATCGAAATGGCAGGGGGATGGAAGCAGGACTTTCCCAACGTGCAACAATACTACGTATTCCAGATTTGGCCTAACTCTTGCAGCATGGGTGGACGCCTTGGTTCCGGTGATATGTTGCGTGAAAAACAGCGCACGCTACCACAGCTATTTTCCAACATGAGCATCATGTCAACACTTGGTATACGACCGCCGGGTGGCTGTCACTTTCCGCTGGTTGGCTGGGGTGAGTTTGCTCGCTTGATTCAGCCACTGATTGAGCGTGACCACTACGGCAAGGTACCCGCTGGACCAATTGCCGCTCCTAACCTTCGCAGCGCTTCTCTAAATGACGCACGCGATACGATCATAATGGAATTCGATCAGCCTGTTGTGTGGGAGGATAAACTCGCTAGCCAATTCTATCTTGATGATGAGAAAGGGAAGGTTGCCTCGGGCAGTGTTAATGGTGTCGTACTTACTCTGAAGCTCAGAGAGCCTTCTGATGCCACTATGATTACCTATCTCAAAGAAGTTGATTGGAATCAGGATACGTTGCTTATGGGGGCTAACGGTATCGCTGCGCTAACTTTTTGTCGCGTGCCATTAGATCAAAAAAAGCCAAATCCAGGCGACAAGTAATCCACGAAAATCGAGATTTGTAGCGATATGCTACTAGACAAGCATTCGACTATCGTCAGTATTTCGGAAAAATGATCGGACTGGGGAAGCGTTCCTCGATACTATTCGAGTCATTGAGATATTCTTCGCGAGGTACGGTGACTAAAGGCCAGTTGTTTGGGCGAATCCGTACGATTCTACCTAAGCGAAGTCCCTCGATGATGAGATCTGTCTCAAAACGAATTTGTATACCGCTACTCCCGATCGGCGCTTCTCCAGGGATCTTTACGATATCTAGTATCGAGCCTCTTGATGCCATGTGAGCTGGTCCGTAGGCACCATGGATATGCTTCAGAGTATTTTCAACAGCCCCCATCATAGCAGGTGTGCCTGATTTGAAGTCGTTATAGAGTGATTCGTCCATGCCACCAAATAAGGTCGCCGTTACGACGGCTTGGCCGAATTTGCCATACTCTACCGAATCGACCCAGGCCGGTAGCCAGCGGCTCCGGACGAACGCCTTGTGTATTTCAGTTTGATGGTGTCCACATCGCTGCAGAGAGGCCTCATCGAGCCAAATGTCTGAAATATGAAAGCGCGTGAAAATTCCATCCGGCGTTGGTTTCCAAGTGAGACCAAGATGCACGGGTAATCCGTCGAGCAATTTTTTGCCGCTAGCGGGCCACATGCCTTCGGAGATCACTTCCTCAACCGTCAGGCATTCGCGTCCGCGCCAAATGCGCGTAGCGGCGTCGAAAGTTAGCTTCTCATCGTCAGCCTTTGTCGGATCGCTTTGTAGCGATTCGCAACTCGCAATGATCATGCCTTCGTTGTTTTGTATGTCAATTTCCTTGAGCTTCCAGATCTTACCGACTCGCTGGCAGTGGCTTGGTTCGTCTTCCAATAAAAGAACGTGGTTTTCTGCGGGTGCGACACCCGCCCCACGATTGTGATTAGCGTCTTTTTCCTTGTTGTCGATTGGTAATACCGGTACCGACGATATTCTTGGGTCGGGTGGTAGAAAAGCGTGGACATGCATCAGCGTTCCAAGTGGAATATCGCGCAGATCGGCAGGCGCTCCGTGATATCGCGTGATTCCATAGGGGAGCATCGCAAAGGGGTGTGGATCATTGCGGAAAAACATCCCAGACCCTTGCACACGAATACTTCCTCGGCGATTGGCATGATCCACAAATATCAGTTCGCCACGGTACGAATACGCTTTTTCAAACGGTGGGAATTTTCCTGCTTCGGGACGAAAGGGTTCGTCTGCACAAAGCATGCTGAATGGGAGAAACAAGACACTAAGCCACAGTGCCGAAAGCAAGTTGGTGTAAGACAGGTGTATCATAGGTTGATCACTTTGTTACTATCGCCAAATTGGTCGGTTTCTACTCCCATGCGCTGTGCCATGAGTAGAAGTAGATTACTCATGTGGGCGCTGGTGTTTGCAGGGCGACTGCAGAGGCCGTAGTGCTCGTTAGGTTTATCAAGCTGATAGCCTTGGAAGTGACCTTGGTTAAAATCAAGGTGGTTTCCGTGCTGTAAACCAAGGTCAGAGCCACCGGCAAGTACCAACGGCAGGTTCGCATTACCATGACTATGTCCATAGCACATTCCACTGCCGAAGAGCGCCATGGTCGAGCCGATCAATGGCTGGCCACTTAGGTCCTTTGTCTCTTTCAACCGAGAGATGAAATAACCGAATTGCTCGACCGCGAAAGTATCATATTTCGTGAGCTTTTCCATATAACCAGTGTCGCCACCATGATGGCTAAGCTGATGTCGTGATTCTGTTATTCCGATTTCGGGAATTGAAAACGCATCTCCTTCACCACCCATGCTAAAAGTAGCCACGCGGGTGACATCGGTTTG
>JAUMAI010000569.1:0-4172 GCA_032116775.1 Pirellula sp.
GACGATTCGCGACTAGCTCATATGCTGAGACTTGTAAACGAAAGTCAATCGCGCAAAGCACTTGTCGAAAGTTGGGTGGAGAGGTTCGCGAGAATCTATACACCGATCGTTTTTCTTTTGGCGTTGATAGTCATTGTCGTGCCAACCTTGGGGGGCTTTCTAGAATTTGACAAAGCACTTTATAACGGCTTAGCGTTACTCGTAATTGCCTGCCCTTGCGCTCTGGTGATTTCCACTCCAGTCGCTTTTCTGGCTGGCCTGACGGCAGCAGCCCGGCAGGGCGTTTTGATCAAAGGAGGACGAGCGTTAGAGATCGCAGGTTTGGTCCAAGCGATTGCTTTGGACAAAACTGGCACGTTGACGACTGGTCGACCGGAAGTTACGGATGTCTCAGCCTTCAGCGGTCACACGGTTGAAGAACTGTTGGAAAGATCGGTCGCGTTAGAAGCGCACAGTGACCACCCATTGGCACAGGCAATTGTAACCTATGGTGCGTTGCATCATATTAGACCGGCAGAGATAGCAGAGTTCACGTTACTTCCGGGGCAGGGTGCTCACGGACTCCTCAAAGACCGACTATATCGAGTTGGCTCTGAAGAGTTTCAACGCAATTTCCATGACATTGCTCCTGATACCAAGCAGTTGTTAGCGCGTTGGGCACTAGAGGGCAAATCGATTGTTGTCACTAGCAGTGCTGATCACCTCTGTGGAGCCATCGCTTTAAGCGATCAGCTACGCCCCGAAGCAGTATTGGCAATAAAAAACCTACGTCTTGTCGGAATTAACAAAATCGTTCTGCTTAGTGGTGATAATAAAGAGACTACGAATGCCATTGGAGCAAAGGCTGGTATCGACGAATGCTTTGGAAGTCTAATGCCAGAAGATAAGATCAAGCAGATCGATCAACTATTAGAACGGTATTCGCTGGTTGCCATGGTCGGCGATGGAATCAATGATGCTCCAGCATTAGCCAGAGCATCAGTCGGTATTGCAATGGGGGCCGGTACCGATACTGCCCTGGAAACAGCTGATATCGCACTTCTCTCCAACGACCTCTCCCGGTTGGTGTGGTTAGTTGAACACTCTCGAAGAGTACTGCGAACAGTTCGACAGAATATTGCCTTCGCTATTGCTTTAAAAGCATTATTTGCCTTCTTGGCAGTTATTGGCTGGTCCAGCCTGTGGGGTGCCATTGCCGCCGATGTGGGCGGCTCATTGATCGTAATATTCAATGGCCTATGGTTAATCCATCCAATTAAGCCCAGAAGCTCGGCGAATTAGCGGCCAAATCGCGGATGGCGAACATGGATGGCTAGCTGACCGTCTGTTCCGAAGATACGGGACGAGACCACATCCGCGGTGTCTTATACCCATAGTCTCGGTCCTTTAGCGGGAATTAGCAGACTTGGAAAATGTGCGGGCCCTGAAAGGAAAACGCATTGACGCTTGCTTAAAAGCCGTGGACCTTGCATAACAAATCGCTTTCCCATCGAGCGATATTTAGAAACGAAAGACCTATTTAAGTACTTTCGCAGCGAACGCAGGAACTTTCAGCTAAACCTATACTTTCGTACCAACAACCTTTTTGGACAATCGAAATCACGATGTCATCGACTGCCCCATCCTTTGCTCCTGATACATTGAGTGCCTTTTACCGTGAAACACTTCTCGAAAATGTTCTTCCCTTTTGGCTGAGACATGGCTTAGACCGCCAACATGGCGGGATAATGACAGCACTAGATCGTAATGGCGATCTGCTAGACAGTGATAAATCGATTTGGTTTCAAGGAAGAGCCGCTTGGATGTATGCTACAGCGGCCTTAACTTACGGTGAGAATGAACAGTGGTGCGAAGCCGCTAAGTCGTGTTTGGACTTCATCGAGAAACATGCGCGAGCGGAAAACGGAAAGCTCTATTTCACTGTCACTCGAGAAGGGGCACCACTACGAATACGACGTTATGTGTACAGCGAGGCATTTGCGGCCATGGGTAATGCTGCGATGTTTAGCCTATCAAGAAAATCCAACTATGCAGAGACAGCTGCTCGGTACTTGCAGCAATATCTCGATTACTCATTTATGCCGGGCAAAATCCCTGCCAAAGTTGATCCCCAGACACGCCCTCTGCGTGGAATCGGCCCTTACATGTTCGCCATGCATACATGCGGGATAGTGAGCGAGCATTTGGGAGACATTTCCGCAAATGGAAAAACATGCTCGGAATGGATTTCTTGGAGTGTCGACCAGATTGAGCAGTATTTTGTCAAACCAGAGCTAGAAGTATTGCTAGAAACTTGCGGAGCCAACGGTGAAATACTCGATCATTTTGATGGTCGAACACTAAACCCAGGACATGCAATTGAATGCGCTTGGTTTTTAATGCATGAAGCCCGGAAGGCTAATCAACCTGCCTGGATTGATTTGGGTTGCCGAATCTTGGATTGGATGTGGAAGCGCGGCTGGGATCATGAGTGTGGTGGAATCTTTTACTTCCGCGACTTGCGCGGGTTGCCTGTTCAAGAATATTGGCATGAAATGAAATTTTGGTGGCCTCACAACGAGGCAATTATCGCCACTCTCTTGGCTTATCGCTTAACGGGTGCTGAAAAATATCGACAATGGTTTGAAATGGTTCACCGCTGGAGCTTTACTCATTTCGCCGACACTGAATATGGAGAGTGGTACGGGTACCTGCGACGCGATGGATCTCCTTCGGTACAACTGAAGGGGAACATGTGGAAAGGGCCCTACCATTTACCACGCATGCTATGGTACTGTGATCAACTACTGGGCGAATGGGCCGGTGCCTGATTTTCGTCCAACAAGGATTCGACTTTTCTTTTAGGATTATCGCGAACGAACAAGGGATTACGCATGCATTTGCAACTGCCTGGTCTTACGCCCGCCACTCATACTCCATTTAATCGCTCTGGAGAATTAGAGCTCTCTACAATTGAGCGGCAGGCAGAATATTTATCGAACCAGGGAATTCACTCAGTGTTCGTGGTTGGTAGTACGGGGGAAAGTCATTGCCTAACGATCGAGGAAAGACTAGCGGTCGCAGATCGTTGGCTTGAGGTAACTCAAAAATCTAAGATGAAGGTCGTGGTGCACGTTGGTACTAACTCACTCAAGGACGCAAAAGTTTTGAGCGCCCGGGCAGCAAATAAAGGTTCCGCTGCCATCGCTGCACTAGCTCCCAGTCACTTCAAACCTTCATCTTTAGATGACCTGATATCCTGGACCGCCGAAATAGCTGCAGCTGCCCCCCAAACACCGTTTTACTTTTATGATATTCCTGCATTAACCGGCTGCAGTTTTTCGATGGCCAAGTATTTGGAAGTTGCATCCCGTTCGATCGGTAACTTAGTGGGACTAAAATTTACCAATGCAGACATGATATCTTTCCAACGATGTCTACATGGTTACCCACAGTTTGACATTCTTTGGGGGATCGATGAGTGCCTTTTAGCTGCACTATCCTTTGGTGCGAAAGGGGCCGTTGGTAGCACCTACAACTTCGCGGCTCCACTTTATTTGAAACTCATTAAGGCTTTTCAGGCTGGTGATCAAGCTACGGCGGCAAAGTTGCAATATGAGTCCGTGCGGCTAGTCGACTTACTTTCTCGTTTTGGTTACATGGCCGCAGCGAAAGCCACCATGGAATACCTTGGAGTGCACGTAGGAGCACCCCGCAAGCCGTTTACCCAACTCTCCGACAGCCAACGCAAAGAGTTGTACGAACAATTAGATAGCTTCCAACTTAAGTAGTAAGCCAATCTTTGTAGTTGACACCGCGGATGTGGGCTCAAGACAGCGATCATATAGCAGCAAAAGACCGAGGATATGGGCTCGAGACACCAATCATATAGCCGCAGGACACCGAGGATATGGGCTCGTCCCGTATCCTCGGAACTCATGGATAGCTAGCCATCCATGCCCCTGCAGACACGGCTTAAAGCCATGTCCGCAACCATAGTTCAAGACGAAATATCGCCGATCATATAGCCGAAAGACACCGAGGATATGGGCTCGTCCCGTATCCTCGGAACTCATGGATAGCTAGGCATCCATGCCCCTGCAGACACGGCTTAAAGCCATGTCCGCAACCATAGTTCAAGACGAAATATCGCCGATCATATAGCCGCAAGACACCGAGGATATGGGCTCGTC
>JAUMAI010000570.1:0-9290 GCA_032116775.1 Pirellula sp.
ATCCGTCTGCCATATTTTCTGGCCAGGGAAAATTTCAGCGTTGGCAATTAGGCCACGCAGGAAGCTAATTTCAACCTCGCCGGCAATCTTCTGCGGGCTATTATCGGAAACCTCGCCAGCATTTTGTCGTTGGCGAGACAGAGAGCGTATGTCGAAAATACGTCCTCCAGTCTCTTCATTGGCAATGCGGTCTCCCTCTAGGACTACGCCATCACCCTTGGCGAGTGGCACCTGGAGTTTCGCGATTAAACGATCACCTTTTTTTTGTATGACTTCACCTGCTAAGACGCCTTTCTTGGCACTGCTTTCACCGGGCACAAGGCGTTTATGATTGCAACCTTCTAACCAACCTGGCGTGAAGCCTCGCGAGAAGGATAGCTCCATTTCGCGTTGTTCCTCGGCCGAAAAACGGACCTGTAGTCCTTGCATGGCCCGATCGATCGCTTGGCGATAATGTTTGGTGATGTTGGCAACGTATTCGGGGGTCTTGAGTCGCCCTTCGATTTTCAGTGAGCATACTCCCGCACTTATCAGTTCGGGTATCAGTTCATACGCGGCTAGATCTTGTGGACTCAAAAGATATCGAACTGGTCCAAGATCCATCTCTTTGCCGTCGCAAATCATGTCATACGGTAAGCGGCAGGCTTGAGCGCACTGCCCTCGATTGGCGCTGCGGCCACCTAAGGATTCGCTGGTAAGACATTGTCCGCTGTAGGCAACACACAGCGCGCCATGCACGAATACCTCAACAGGCATATCGGTCGAGGCGGTAATGTGTCGAATCTCTTTAAGTGAACATTCTCGCGCGAGGACGACGCGACTGACTCCCAACTGTTTCGCCATTTCGATAGAGCCTGCACAAGTGAGCGTCATCTGTGTGCTGGCATGAAGTTCAATATCGGGACAGAGTTGGCGTACGATACGCGCCACTCCTAAGTCTTGAACTAAGACCGCGTCGACTCCCGCATCTGCGATAATGCGCAAACTCTTCTCAAGAATAGGGAGTTCGTCGGTGAAAACGAGCGTGTTGAGCGTTACATACCCTTTGACGCCGCGATGATGCAAGAACTGCATTAATTCGGGAAGACGCTCTGCAGAAAAATTAGCTGCTCTTGCGCGGGCATTAAAGCCGACATCTAGACCGCAATAAATTGCGTCTGCACCGTTCTCTGTTGCCGCTACGGCACATTCCCAATTCCCCGCCGGTGCCAGCAGCTCGGGCGCCGCAACCGTGTGGGGTGTTCCAAGATTGGACATGGATCACTATTCCCGGAAAAATTAATATATCTGATTAAAAAAGAGCAGCTGAGGAAGTGGCAGAAACCGCTTCCCTAAGGCGCTATCAGGCATGAAAAGTAGCCGATTCCACTGCAACTATTGTAACATGAATGGCCAGAAGTGATACTTATCTCGTGAGCGAATGTCCTACCTATTTTTAGGCTTGCCCATTCTTTGATTCCTCTCCCTCTCCTTCCAATGACCCACGGAGCTTGGCTTGATGTCCTCAGTAAATCAACTCTCCCGCCGACAATGGTTACATCGATCTTCTGCGTTAGCAGCAACGGCTGCAATGGCAGCAGGAAACAGCAGCAGCTTATGGGCTAACATGGCGGTGGATGCTGGCTCCTTAAAAGGTAAGAAGCTACTGTTTTTCACCAAGTCTGCGACCTTCCAGCATAGTGTGATTGCCAAAGAGGGAGATGGGCCCTCGTACGCTGATCGTGTGCTAATGGGCTTAGCCAAAGAGCATGGCTTTGAAGTCGTGAGTACTAAAGATGGAACGGTATTCGATGGCGATCTCGATCAGTTCGACTGTATCTTCTTCATGACCACTGGCGACTTGACCCAGGTTGGAACTGATGGACATCCTGCGATGAGTGCCAAAGGAAAGCAACGTCTACTTGATGCCGTAACTGCCGGTAAAGGTTTCATCGGCACCCACTGCGCCAGCGACACTTTTCATTCCGCTGGGCCAGCGGCTGAAAATCAGAAGGTCTTGGATCCATACATCGCAATGCTGGGAGGTGAATTCATTCGACATGGTCGCCAGCAAGAAGCAAAAAGTTTGGTAACCAGTCCAAAGTTCCCAGGGATAGAAAACGTCAAAGATAGTTTCTCGATCAACGAAGAATGGTATTCGCTGAAGAACTTCGCCCCTGACATGCATGTGATCTTGGTCCTTGAGACCAAGGGAATGGTGGATGCCGACTATGATCGCCCCAAGTATCCCGGAACATGGGCACGCAAGCATGGTTCTGGAAGAGTGTTCTACACATCAATGGGACACCGTGAAGATGTTTGGTCCAACGATATCTTCAAGAATCTAATTGTCGGTGCACTGAAATGGACAACGGGTGTCGTCGATGTTGAGTTGACTCAAAACATCAAAGACGTAACCCCAGAGGCGATGGTGATGCCCAAACTCTAATAGTCGTAATGTAGCAGCCCGACTTCCGAAAGCAGTCGGGTTGCAAACCAAGTCGATACAAGACATCGGAGGATAGTTGCTTCCGGTGTCTTTTTTTTGTTATTAACAAGAAGCTTATCGATGCCGATTCTATGCGCGGCCTCGCCACAATACCTGTTTGCCTTGTATGCTACGCACGAGCGCTCTCCACTGAAGCACTAAAAACCAGGCAACTGACAATGGGTGAAGCACAACACCGATCCAAGATTGCTGAAACCGCACGGCGGCGAGCAATCGCGGTAAGATGCTCAATCCCACCGTTAACCCAAAAATCGTCGTGAGCCACGTCGGCCAAGAGTAAATAAGGCTCACGATTGCGAGGATCAGCGGCATCACGAAAGCTCCTCCCAAGAGGAGCGTGAAGGGGATGATCAAGGTTCGATTCGCGATTCCTTCGGTGGCATTCTTTAGTAAACCTTGCGTTACTTGTCGATAACCGCGATACATACGGCAAGAGCAGATATCGGTGGCATCGAATAGATCTGTTTTTAAGCCATTCTTTCGGAAAAGTCTGGGTAACTTAATACCATCATGTCGGGAGGAGTAGATTTCTTTGTGGCCCCCACAGCGAAAATAATCGTCGCGCGAGGCTAGAAATAACTGTCCACATCCAGCGGCAAAACCAGGATCCGTAGAGGCTCGCATACGCTCCAGTGGTAAGTAGCCCAACAGAACAATGTGCATCATCGGGATTAGCATTTTTTCGCTGAAGGTTCCAGTAACTTGTTTCGGAAAGCCGCTCAACAAGCTTACGGGACGACTGAGCATTTGGGCCAGTGCACGAGTCATCGCATCTTCTGTCAGATGTACGTCCGCATCAAGAAAGAACAACCAAGGTGTTGAGGCATGTTGGGCTAGCTGCCAGCAGGCATGTTGTTTGCCGTTCCAGCCACTTGGCAATGGAGCTGAGTGTAAGAGGCGGACTCTTGGATCTCGCTCTGCATATCGGTTAACGATTGAAGCTGTTTCGTCTTCTGAGTGGTCGTCGAGAATCAGAACTTCAAAATTCGGATGAGAGCTTCGAAGGATATGATCTAATGCAGTCGCGATTCCAGCAGCTTCGTTTCGCGCAGGTATTAATACGCTGATCGATTCAGTCCGCGCTTTATCGATGGCGTCTGCGGCTGATGTTGCGACCGTATACAATTTCAGATTACCAATGAACATCATGGTAGGCAGAAGGGTCAACAGCAGAACGAGGCCTACAAAAATCCCGAGGAAAATCATGAATTCAATTTGCTCCCATGATGCACATCAATATTTTCACCCGTTATGGATCCACGCCAGCGTCGCAACCAATCGTAGAACCCGAATGCGCCAAATTTTCCACTGAGCTGAACCTCGAAAACCTCACAGCGTCGATGGATGGCTGCGTCGGCTAGTTCGCGTTGCGTTTCACGTAGCCTTAAAGTGAGATGATTGAGGCAATCAACTTTCGATAGCGATTGCAGGTCACCACTAAAAATGGGTGTTCCAATTTTCTGCAGTGCTTCCGGCAAACGCTCTTCCCAAAAAGTGTACTCAATCGCTAGTGGGACCAAGTAAAGGTTGTCATGCTGCATTGCGAGATGCGCGAGACCTGGCATCAATGGAGCTGACAGGTCGCGTGGGTCAGCGAATCGTCCTTCGGGAGTAATCCAAATTGAGGTATTCGGTTTGCTGATGATACGTCGGCTTGTTTTCAGAAAATCTGCCGCTCCATGTAGGGAATTCAATTCGATTCCATAGAAGCCGAGTTTGCTAAACACCTTATACTTCCGCAGCGCTTCGGCATCTATCGGAGCGTAAAACTGACGCTTACTAAAGCAGGTTTTGCAGAGATGAATCGCGATGATGGGATCCCACCATCCAGGATGGTTCGCAAAAAAGATCACACTGGCGTCATCTGGAACTGGAGAATTTATCAGATCCCGCCGGTCCACTGCGACAGCATGGAAATGCTGCCGCAGGTAATAGCGGCAGAAGCTGTAAAAGCCGTTGAACAGCCATGGTGTAATCGTCGGTAGCGGAACCGTATCCCGAGACGACTTGGAGTTGGCACGGCGCAACGTCATGCTCTTACCTAACGATGAACTTTTTCGTGGGCATCACATCAAGACTTGGTAGAAGCTATAGCCGAAATGCGACCGTCGGTAGCATCCTTGTCGAGAGTATCAGCAGCTATCCAGCCACTCATCATGACCATGGGCATACCAGGGCCTGGATGGGCAGCTCCACCAGCGAGGTAGAGCCCCTTTACATCGCGACTACGATTGCCCGGTTTGAAGGCCCCAAGGAAACGACCATGGCTTGCTAGCCCGTAGATTGCTCCGTTAAGCACGCGGTAGCGTTTGTGGATACCTTCGGGAGTTAGCGAGGCTTCGCATACGATTCTATCCCGAATACCTTTCATGCCTCCGGTGGTTTCCAGTTTGTCGAGAATTACTTCGCGATACTTCGGCAACATCTTGGACCAATCGTGATGAGGACGCATGTAAGGCGTATGAACCAAGATATATAACGCCTCACCTCCCTGCGGCGCAACGGCCGGTTCGGTTTGGGCTGGGGCACAGACATAACAGGTCGGATCTGGAGCTGGTTCGCCCTTGTTATAAATCCATTCAAACTCTTCATGCGGATCGCGAGAGAAGACAAAGTTATGATGCAAGATATGCTCATAGCGCTCTTTCAATCCGAGGTATAGAACCACTCCGGAGCAGGCTGGTTCATACTTACGTCGTTTCTCGAAGCTCTTTTGAGCTTCCGTGCCGTTGAGCAGTTCTCGATGGGTTCGAACCGAATCGCAGTTCGATACCACGGCATCGAACATGTAGGTTTCACCATTGGTGAGCTTGACGCCCTGTGCCCGTTTGTCGGTGGTTAGGATTTTCTCAATATCCGCTTCGGTTTTATAAACGACTCCTAGTTCCGTACCGAGTTTATGCAATGCTTCTGGCACGGCCCTTGTACCACCCATCGGATACCACACGCCTTCCTCGGTCTGCATGTGAGCAATACCACACAAGACTGCCGGAGATGCTTCCGGAGAAGAGCCAACGTATTGAGTAAAGTGGTCGATCATTTGTGCAGCGCGTTCATCGGGCACGCATGATCGAACCAGTCCAGCCACGCTGCGTCCCATGCGCAAGCTCAGAACATCGGAAAGAACATTCAGTGAAAATGCTCCCGAGGTTTCGAACGTATCACTGATACCTTCGATGCTCCGCCAAAAGAAGAATTTATTGCTTACATCATGAAGTCGATGTGAGATCTTAATGAAGCGATCGTAGCCTTCCCCAGCGGCTGGGTTGTTAGAGAAGGCTGTTAAGTTGGCTTTCATTTTCTCGACATCAGCGACCAAGTCGAGAACCGATCCATCTTGAAAGAAACATCGCCACTGTGGATCAAGCAGGACCAGGTCGAGGTAATCCTTAACCGGTTTGCCAGCCTCTTCAAAAATGCGCTTCAATACCGATGGAAGCGTGAGGATGGTGGGGCCCATATCAAACCGGTATCCATCTTGATGATGAACGGCCGCTTTACCACCGACCCAAGCATTCTTGTCGAATAGCGTAACGCGATGTCCTCGAGCAGCTAAAGTACAGGCCGCAGCGAGCCCGGCTAATCCACCACCGATCACTCCGACATTCAACGTTCGCTTCGATGCTTGAATCATATTCCTAATTCCAAATGGGATACCCTGGTTTTGTTTTTTATATGTTAGCAGTCTTTCAACCGTTTAGGGGACTGGGGCTCCAGAAATCATCCGGAACATCTAGGAATCCAGACGCCGCGTTTGGATAGCTTGCCACAGTTGGCGAACTCCTTCCCAACGTTTCCGCCAACCCTTCCCATGCTGGATCTTGAACAGACCTGCCAACACATCGGCGTCTGTGGGGTGAGGCGGATCAAGATGGGGAACCCAGTTGCCCCGTCGCGTGCAAACTGCCTTTAAATGTGTCATTTCTAGCAGTCCTTCAGCTCCTCGGGTTAACCCGAAACCACTCTCTCCCCGTCCTCCAAAGGATACTCTCGGGTCGGCTGTTGGAGCGATTACATCATTAATCACCACACAGCCAGCATCGATCTGTTCGGTGCGTTTCTCAGCTTCGATCGAATTGCCAAAGATGGAAGCGCACAGGGCATAGGGACACTGTCGATCTGCAGCAATAGCATCGGCCCAGTCGCGGACGGTAATTAACGAAACAACCGGAGCAAAGAGATCGCTCTGCACCAACCTCATTTGCGGCTTCACCCCAGTTAAAACCAAAGGGCGCATTTCATTATCTGTTTCAAAGTCGGAGATGTTGCCGCACAGAACTTCAGCACCATCTTTGAGTGCCTCTTCAACCAACTCACGTAAGAGCCTGAAGGCGGCTGGGAAAACGCGTATTGGAGTGGAGAACTGAAGACGTTCTTTAAGTCTTGTTTGTAATGGAGTTTGCTCTTCCGGCATCACGAAGACTCTTCGTGGAGCAATGCATGTGGCACTGCCATTGAGATTTAAGCCAAAGAGTATCGAATCAGTAACCCGGTTAAGATCGGCAGTGGGTAGCACATACATGGCGTCACACCCGCTTAATTCGAGCGTGGCAGGCGTTAGCGAATCAACGAGCTGACCTAACACGGCTCTCCCAGTCGTGGAGGAGCCTGTAAGAACCACGCGATCTACGCCGATCTCAATAGCGCGACGAGCTTGCTCGACCTCTGGAGAAAGTAGAACCAAAAGATCATTGGGAACACCCGAATCCCAAAATGCACGGCACAACAACTGAGATGCTTTTTCGCTACCTGGAGCGGGCTTCAGCAACACACCATTGCCAGCCACCAATGCTTGGGCAATCTGCACACCTGCTAAGGAGAAGGGATAATTCCAAGTTCCGAGGATTAAAACGACTCCCAGCGGATCGCGATAGTTTCGCACTCGTATATCGCCCGTCCACCACGGTCGCTCCGCAGAGGAGAGCGTTTTGGTTGAGAGAATACGTGGTGCCTGTCGCTGTAAGAATCGAATTGCATCAGCTAAGGGCAATAACTCGGCTGCTATCGTTTGTTCTAAGGGACGATGCTGAGGTACATTGATCGACTCAGCCAATGTCTCGAGATGATCTACCAGCCAGCCCGCTGCTTTACCTATCACAGCGGCGCGCCTACGTACCGCTTGCTGCTTCCATTCCAGCTGACACAATCGTACGCGATCCATGTCCGATTGGGACAGCAAAGATCGCCTGAGATCAGAGGATGACTGACTCATTGCCAGAACCCTCCAGTGTGCTGACTCGTCGGGTGCACACTAACAGTCTGCTGTCTACGCTCCAACCAAGGCTGGCTGCGGAAGAGTTGGTGCAGCCTTGGTGATGAAGTCTGCAGGCAAACCAAGCGCCGGGAGGAGTTGTTTGCAGGTGATCCGAGTCGATTCATAGATAACTGGCAAACCACTTCCTGGATGTGTACCACCCCCAACCAAGTACACTCCATCCAAATCCTCGAAACGATTATGGGGTCGTAGATGCAGCATTTGATCCAATCCGTGCGCCAAATTAAAGGTGGCACCGCGATAAACCTCATAGGATCCGTTCCAATCGGCTGGGGTTATCATTCTCTCGACCCGAATCCGGCGACGCACGTCGTCGAGTCCTATCGCAGAGAGCTTTTCTAGCGTGAGGTTGCGATAAGCCGCCTTTTGAGCGTCGTCCCAGCGAACATTTGGATGTTCATGGGGAACAGGGACTAGGATATACAACGCGCTATGCCCTTCTGGCGCCAAGGAGGGATCGTTAACTCCCGCATTCTGCACGTAAAATGATGGATCATCCGGAAGTTGAAAGTCTTGCTCGATTTGTCGAAGATTGCGTTGATAATCTGTCGAGATGTGAATGTTATGGTGTGGCAAATCTTCATATTTTCCTTCGACACCTAGATACAACATAAAGGTGGAACAGGAAAACTTCTTCTTAGCGATCTTGGCATTCGTCCAGCGGCGTCGCAGGTGATCTGGAACCAGTTTGGTCATCGTTTGCGAAAAATCTGAATTGATGACCACCGCATCGGCTTCAATTTTCTCAGAACCGCAGCGTACGGCGGTAATCTTACGTCCCGAGAATTCCAGTCCTGTAACAGGCGTCGACAAGCGGAGTTTGACTCCCATCTGTCTGCAGAGTTCACCCATCCGTTCACTGACCCGTGCACAACCACCCATCGGGTGATAAACACCATGCTCGTACTCAAGGAAGGATAGAATCGAGAATAGGCTTGGGCAGCGAAATGGCGACATGCCCAGATACTTGGATTGAAACGAAAACGCAATCGCCAGCCGCGGATCTTTAAAGTAGGACTGCAGTTCATCGCCAAGCGTGCGCCATGGCTTCACCCACGGAGCAGCCGCCATTAACGACGGGCGCAAGTAGTCCAATAAGCTATTGAACGGTGCTTCAAGTATCGGTCTGAATTTCTGTAGCTTGGTACGGTTATCGTCGAGATAACGTTTAAGCGAACCCGCATCTTGTGGAGAAAGGGTTGTGATCTCTTTCTCCATTCTTTCCAGGTGTGGCGTTGCATCGATCTTGCCACCCTCACCAAAGGTGATGCGATATTGCGGATCAAGTCGACGCATCGGGACTTCCTGTCTCAGGTCGAGTCCCACCGATTGAAAAATCTCTTGGAGAATTCTGGGGTAAAGAAAGAACGTCGGCCCGACATCGAAGCGAAAGCCTTCGGTTTCGATCGCGCTGCAGCGACCTCCAACGCGATCTTTGGCCTCGAGCAACGTCACTTCGGCGCCGGCGTAAGCTAACTGCATGGCCGTTGCTAACCCGCCAGGTCCTGCACCGATTACCACGACGTG
>JAUMAI010000571.1:0-4260 GCA_032116775.1 Pirellula sp.
TCATTTCCCCTTTTTCCGGCATGAACTTGTGAATCGTGGTAAACACCACACCGCCGCTGGCCCGGTTCAGCAATTCGCGCAGATGCTCGCGCCCGCTAGCTTGAGCTGGAGTTTGGCCAAGGATGTCCGAGCAGCGTTGGAATTGGCCGAAGAGTTGGTCGTCGAGATCATTTCGGTCGGTCAGCACCAAGAGCGTTGGGTTCTGCATCTCCGGATGCCGCACCACGCGTGCAGCGAAAAATAGCATCGAGAAACTCTTGCCGCTGCCTTGTGTGTGCCAGACGACCCCTGCGCGTCGATCGCCCGGCTTGCCGCCGCGTTGACGACCGGCCCAGTAGGTGGCCGAGTCTTCGCGCAGTATGCTCGTAGTCTCGGTCATGCCGCAGGCCCGCACCGTTTCCTCGACGGCTGCGTTGACCGCATGGAACTGATGGTAGCCCGCGATAATCTTGTGCAGAGCGCCCGAATCGGGGTCTTCCTCGAAAACGATAAAGTGGTGCAGCAAGTCCAGGAACCGCTCTCGATCGAACACGCCCCGGATGAGCGTCTCCAATTCGAGGGAACCGGGTTCCGCGTCGCGCACGCCATCGATCGTGCGCCAGACCTTGAACCATTCCTGGTTGGCCGTTACCGAACCCATACGAGCTTGGAGTCCATCGCTGACCACAAGGGCCGCGTTGTAATGCATCAGCGTGGGAATCTGAGCTTTGTAGGTTTGCAGTTGGGCGTAGGCGCTCCAGATGGTTGAATCTTCATCCGCAGCGTTTTTTAGTTCGATCAGGCCCAGGGGAAGGCCGTTGACGAAGACCACGATGTCAGGACGCCGGTTATGTTGGCCTTCGGTGACCGTGAATTGGTTGACCGCTAGCCAGTCGTTGGCTTGTGCATGGTTGAAGTCCAGGAGTCGGACATGATCACCCGCGATGCTGCCATCGGGTCGGGGGTATTCGACGGGGACGCCATCGCGCAGCAATTTGTGAAAGGCGCGGTTAGTTTGGATTAGTGCAGGAGTGCCAACGCGAAGAACTTTTCGTAGGGCATCTTCGCGGGCTTCTTCGGGGATGGTTGGGTTCAGTCGGGCGATGGCAACGCGCAAGCGTCCTGGCAGGACGACTTCGGCAAACGAGTTTCGTTCGGAGTTTGGTTCACCGGGTGCAAAATCAGTTCCGTGCCCGATGGCGTAGTCGAGTTGTTCGAACCATTCGAGGGCGGCGTATTCGACGGTAGATTCGTTGAGGGTCATGGGCTATTCAGCCGAGCGGTAGGCTTGTTTGGCATGGGTTGGAGCGGTTGGGAACGCCAGTTTTAGTTTTCCATCCTTTGCCAGAGGCTTGAGATATTGTTGTCGGAAAGCGTCTGAGTCCCGATTCACGAGTTTAGCGAGGCAGCTTAGTGTAACGTAGTGGCCGGTGCAGATAGACAGGACGACCTCCTTCATGGTTTCGGCGGGCAATTTGCCTTTGGTTCTGGGTTCGACGGCCAGATTCTCGAGTTCTGCGAGGAAAGAAGGAATTAGTTTGTCTAAAGAGTCGATCACGGGTGCATCGAGCAGATCCGCCAGCAATCGCCCCTCGGCATCCCGATACTCGTTTGCTATTGTGTCCTCCTCCAAATGTGCGGAGTGGTGGATCAATTGTGCGGAGCTAGAGTCCGATTGTTCGGAGCCGTCTCCGAACACTTCCTCGGGTCTTGGTAGAGAAGCTCCAGGGAGACAATATACGGCTCCTCGGCCTTGGTTGTGTGCTTCCAAAAAGCCGTCACGAACGAGGTCTTGAAGCATCCGGGTAAGATCGAAAGGATGCAAAGCCGTCATTTCCCTGACTCGAGCATGAGTGACAACCCGCTCCGAGGCAGCTGCCGCAAGCGTCAGTCTCTCATTCTGGCCGAGCGTATCAAATTTCGAACCAAACGATTTCTTAAGCGACGCAACGACCAAGTTTGGTAGCAGGTCCACCATCCTCAATTCCAGGAGCGTTTGCCGAATGGTTTCGCGCGAGCGGTCAATTTGGACCACATCGCCAAACGAATCCCGCTCGGATGTTGGTTCACCCAAAGCAAAATTTGTGCCGTGTCCGATAGCGTAGTCGAGTTGTTCGAACCATTCGAGGGCGGAGTCTTCGTCTGTGGGTTCCTTGAGGTGCATTGGCGTGATTCCGCTAGCAATGCCCGCCGATTTCAGGATAGACATAACTCAAATATCTTTCATGCGTAGACCTGTTTTCTCGCCAGTAGGGATTTGCCCCTTGAAGCTTTTCCCTTAACTTGGTTGTCGTTAAAACAAGTCGTTCCTTGGCCCGAGAAATCGCTACAAAGTAGGCGCAATCAGCAGCGTTTTGTGAACCAAAGAAGGTTTCAGTTTCTACTCCTTGAACAATCACCGAATGAAACTCCAAACCCTTACACTTGTGGATAGTTAGTATCCGCACGGCGTCGGCTCGTCGCAGCGATCTCAGGGAGCCGGCGAGACTAAGGGGTTTAACAAAGCACGAGGCGACGTCAGCTTTAACTTTCGAGAGGATACTTTTGAAATTCTGTGTGTTTTCATAATCATCGGACATCGCTCGAACCCCTTCCACTCCCATACGCGTCAGCAGCAATTCGACCGCAGTCCAGAATACAGCAAATTCTGTGGTCGCCCGTACCTGAAGGGTTTGCTCCAGAATAAAATGACTCCATTCGCGTGCTCTAATATTTTCCTCATCGCACATTAAATCGAAGCCAATAACTTCATGAAATCGCTCCCAGGCATCTGGCTCACTGTCACAAATCAGGAGCAGAATAAAGTCCACGATCAAACCAAGCACCGGTTCGGAGCTCAGATCCTTGCCCTCTTGCTCGTTTTTATAGGCCAAATTTCGCTTATCTAGCTCTCTCATGATTTTAAAGGCATAAAGATGAGGTTGCGTATTACACAAAATGGCGATTTCAGACAGAGGTATACCATCTCTTTGCCACTGGCTAATGGTTTCCGCTAAAGAAACTGCTTCATCGTCGTCACTTTCGAAAACGCTATATGCCACCATACCGTCGACGCCTGATATTTGTGCGTCGGGAACGGCAGCGTGGGGATCCATTTCTTTTACCATACTGTTTTGAACCCTCCGAATTCGATCCTGTGACCGAAAATTCTGGTAGAGACTAAGTGAAATAGCGTGAAAATCCCTGCAGAAATTTAAGAAATTGCCATCTACCGCCCCGGCCCATTCCATAATCATTTGCTTTGTGTCGCCCACGGCTATGATTCGAGCACTCGTCCCCCTGAAAACATTGAGCAAAAGGGAATATTGTTCTTCCGTACAATCCTGAAACTCGTCCAGAAACACATCCGTGTAGGTTTCGCGTATTGCATTTAAAGCAACATCGCATCCGCTCAAGATTTTGTTTGCTAGCGGTAGCATGTCGTTATAAGTGATTTGTGTTCCTGGAACGCGATTTGTTCCGACTGAGTAGTCATCGTTTAGTGCATCCAACCCTTGAAGGTGAGTTCGGAAAATATCGATCAACCGTTTTGCAAACCCATGGAAAGTGTGGCTATCTAACCGTGCTGCTAATTGGTGCCCACATCGGGTCGCAACACGGGCTTTCAAGTTCTCACTTGCATCCCGTTTAAAAGAGATCGCTAGTATTCTCTTTGGATAAGAACAGGTTCCAGTACTGAGTAAAAAGTCGGCCCTCTGTGCGAGGGTCTCCGTCTTGCCAGCGCCCGGTCCTGCAAGTAATGCAATACATCCGGATTGGGACTTCACGGATCTTTCCGCATTAGGTTCCAGAGCCACACCATTGGATGGAGCCCAGTTTTCAGCTCGAATCATTCGTAAATCCCCCCGAGTTTAGCTTGCACGTACGCAATCATCTCTTTATAGGAGGGCGGCAATAACGTTGCAATATCCTCAATATTCAGTCTAGATAACGCCTCGAGGTGAGAAGCAGGTTTGCTGCCAAGCTTAAACAGCCTGTGATAATCATCGAAGTATTTCTTTTCTGCGGGAGAAAACCAAGAAAGATCTCCGTGGGATTTTCCTAGAACTGATTTACATGTCGCGTCATCGGGATCAGACATGCGATTCTCGTCCAAACCGTAAGCCTGAGGAAATGAGCGAATCATCGAGAAATCGAGATCAAGCGGAGACGAGAAGAAAACGCCCTTTTTGTTAAAGTAACTTGAGTAATCATCCCATTTTTCGTCAGTTAGTGGATTCTGAGCATTCCATTTCGGTAGTTGATCGCCGTTTGTTTTTGCTACGCCGATTTCGTACAGTT
>JAUMAI010000572.1:0-7780 GCA_032116775.1 Pirellula sp.
GAAGAGATACGATTCCCCAGGAAGATGTCACGATCGTCAAGAAACCAGCTTTTTGGTTGACAACACCCACTCGCTCGTGAATTTCAAGCCCTTCCCCCACCAACTGACACTCCAGACTGCTGCAGTAGAAAAATCAGCTTGTAAAACACTAAAAGTGCTCAAATGATCATACCCTCGCCTGATTCGAAGGAATTCGCCTCCCAAGCCAAGGCCTTCGAGATTCTCTTTATAAACAGAGTCACCAAAATCACAGATTTTATGACATGTACTAAGCAGTATCCAAACTACCTTAACCTGCCGACTGCTGATTCAGGTAGCTTCTAGGCATAACGACACCTAGGCATAACGACACCTAGACTCTTGGCCAGTGCCACGCTAGCCGACTCGCCGTTTAACTATTACGATGAAGACCTTCGTTTACAGATACTAGCTCAGGAGTCCAGCAATGTTGACGGACAAAGTCGTTGTCGTAGTGGGTGGCGGTACTGGAATTGGTGCTGCGACTGCACTGGCATTTTGTGACGCCGGAGCAAGGGTATTCATTGGTGGCAGAAGAACCGAACAGCTAGAAACTGTAGCCAAGCAAGCCAACGGAAAACATGCGATTCATCTACGAGCGGTCGATGTCTCTGTTCGAAGTGATGTCTTATCTTTCTTTGACTGGGTCACACAACTGACAGGACGGCTAGATGTCTTCGTTAATGCCGCAGGGATCAATGTCAAAGATCGAGCGATGTCTGTACTATCCGCCGAGCAATGGGATGGTGTAATGGGGATCAACGCAACAGGAGCATACAATTGCCTATATGCCGCTCTACCCACGATGCGCAAACAAAGAGATGGAGTTATTTTCAATATTTCGTCCGTAGCGGGCAAAAGAGCCATTGCCTTGGGAGGTGTCGCCTACTCAGCGAGTAAATTTGCGATGACCGCGCTTGGAACATGCGTCTCCAACGAAGTGAATAAAGAAGGCATTCGCCTCATCAATGTCTATCCGGGTGAGGTCAATACACCCATTCTTGACCATCGCCCCACACCGGTCTCTGAAGAACATCGCCAGAGAATTTTGCAACCCAATGACGTAGCCCAAGTGCTAACCAACTTGGCTAGCCTCCCACCACATGTTCATATTCCCGAGATCGTTATCAAACCTCTTTCCCAAGAATGGTATTGATCAGTTCGCAGGAATCTTTTCTTGACTGGTGAACAACTGCCTGAAACAGACATTCGGCTGAAGAGAGACATCTCGGTAGATTCGCTTTTTCAGCCTGTATCAGATGATGGCACGATTAACGATACCGAGCCTCTTTTGCAAGATACTTGCGTGATGACGGAGGTGCCCAACCATAGCATAGGCCAAGGCGCGGACGGAGCAGGCAGAGTCGTTCGCAGTTCCAATATGCAACCACTGTGAGGGATTGAGTCGTGAGAAGAAAAGCGTATTCGCTCTACGCAGATGCCCCCATTCATCAAGTAAATCGACCAAATCGCACGCCTCATAATTGAAAGCTGCCGCATAGAGGTTTTCGTCAAAACCAGGCAATGGAGTTTTGTCCCCAGCAGCAAATCTCAATGCTCGATAAGAAAATACCCTCTCGGTGTCGGTGCAATGCCCCAGCACCTCCGCGATTGTCCAGCTATACGGTGCATGAACAACGTGCAGTTGATGAGCAGGAATGGATTCAGCAAATTCTCGAAACCGAACAGCCTGGAGTTCAAGTGCTTCCAGAATATCTGGCTCACTTACCAGCCCAATATAATTTCCCATGAACGTGGGATGTTCGGTCGAGGCAGGCTTTCCGACGGTGAAGACATTTTCCAAGGTCATTAAGCGAGTAAACCTCCCTGATTTAACTGCAACATGTTATTAAGCCCTTGGATCAACTGGCTGCTATCATCACCCCAAGGAACTTCAGAACTTATTTTGTTTTGCAAATCCTTTAGCTGAACGACACCGCGTTCGAGTTCTTGACTCCCAGCGATAACAGCGATGCGGAAACCCTTTTGATCGGCGTACTTTAGCTGCGCCGCCAACTTCTTTGAATCGGGATATAATTCACATCCCAGGCCAGCGCTGCGGATTGCTCGGGAAATTTTCAAATAGTCGTTAAGCTTAGAACTATCGAAATACGCAACCATAATAGGTACCGTCGTTTTGCTGGTCGGCATTTTGCCCAATTTTTCAAGAGCTGCCAGCAAGCGATCGAGCCCCAAGGACGCGCCGATGCCAGGTAAGTGCTGCTTGGTGTACAACCCAGCTAAGTTGTCATAGCGTCCTCCCGAACAGATACTACCGATCTCAGGCAAAGCATCTAAATAGGTTTCAAAAACAACGCCCGTGTAGTAATCCAAGCCGCGAGCGATTGAAACATCTAGTCCATAACGCTTGGCGGGAATGCCAGCCGCTTCTAAACCAGCGATGAGTTGACGCAGCCGTAGCAAACCCGCTTCCCCACGTTCGCTTCCTTGGACCAACTGCTCTAATTGAGACAGAATCTCTGCATTCGAACCTTTTACCGCAGCCAACTGCAGCACTTGGTTCGCTGCCTGTTCCGACAACCCAGCAACTTGCTGCATCTCTTGCGATACTGCATCGACTCCGATTTTGGCTAATTTATCCAGAGCCCTTAGTACCGCTACCGAAGATTGTGCCAGGCCAAGTTTATCGAGCAGGCCAGTCAGAATTTGACGGTGGTTGATATGAATCCTGAAGTCCTCAACTCCGACGGCCACAATCAGATCATGCATGATCAAAGCCGTTTCGATATCTGCCGCAACGCTCTCAGTGCCGATTGTATCGAAATCGCATTGTACAAATTCTCGGAATCGACCAGCTTGCGGCGCTTCTCCACGCCACACTGGAGCAATGTGATAACGCTTGAAGGGCAAGCCAAGTTGTGCATGATGCTGGGCGACAAAACGTGCCAGAGGAACGGTCAAATCAAAACGCATACCTACTTGCCGACCACCGTGATCTTCGAAGCGGTAAAGCTGTCTTTCCGTCTCGTCACTTCCTTTCCCTGTTAGCACCTCCAAGTATTCCAAAGCAGGTGTATCGATAGGAGCAAAGCCGTAACTGCGATAAACAGTTCGGGCAATTTCCATCATACGTTCGCGCGGAATCATGACCTCAGGTAGATAATCACGAAACCCTTTAAGGGTCCTAGGCTCAATCATGCGAACAGATCCTGATCCTTTGAGAGTCGAAAACAGTCGGGCCACATTTCGGATAGTGGAAAAAGTATTGAACTTATCCCCGCATGCCTACTCTTCCGTAATCGATCGGGCTGAAACTCAATTAACGGACTTTTTAATTTCGGGGGTAGCACATTATAGAATTGGCAACAGTGGTGGTTCTGGACTACGAATGCTCTGACGTTCTTTCACGCCGAGTGTTGCCTCGAGGTATTCGGCTACTTGTTCGGGCGATTCAAAATACTTTTCGTAGGTCCAAGTATCTTCATACTCGCAATTATCGGTGGAGTAATCTCGACAAATTTGGGGACGAGTATGATAGATCCCGCAGCGATTATCTTTCTGCAGATGCTTGCAGGTTGTATGCACCAGGAGATACCACGTATCATCTTCCACGAACACGGTGGCGCGATCGTGCAGTAAATACCAGCGCATGTAATCGAAATCCTTACGTTCCGTGGGAGTTTCGATGGGAAGGGCAAAGTATCGGCAACATTTGGCGGTACAATAGTCGCAGAGGCATTCGTTCGCTGGGACCTTATCCCGGTGGGGCTTTGCAATGACAGGAATGCTCATTTGTACATCACCTCGAAAACAAACTTAGTTATTCACGCGGGAAGTTCTTGAGTGTTTGAACTTTCGTACAAGAACGTACCGCGTAGCTCATGAATCTAAACACCCTACAGTATAGCGACACTGCTGCACCAGTAGTCGCCAGGTACAAAAATCTAGGCAGGAACTGAAAACCCTATGGAGATTACTATCACGGCTATTGGGCCTGACAACGTCGGTTTGGCTGACCCAATCATTCATAGCGTCACGTCATTGGGGGCCAATATTGCCGAAATACAGATGTACGACCACGATGAGGCAGCAATTTTCGCCATGCTCTGTCGCATCCATGTGGACGATGCTCTATGGCCTACCATTGATCGGAATATGAAAGAAATCGCGGCGAGTACAGGGCTTTCCATCCGAGTCTGGTCACCCTCACTACGAGCAGCCAAACCGCGACTTGCTATTTGCACTACCTTTCTTGAGCATGTCCCCAAAGCAATTTTACAAGCGATTGAAAATGGACAACTCAAGGCTGAAGCGGCTGTCATCATTGGTAATCGCCGAAAGTGTGAACCGTTGGCTAAGCGATACGGAATTCCATTTGAATTTATTGGCAATCCCGATGGCTCAGCAGACGATGCCTTAATGGTCGAACTGTTAGATCGATACCAAGTCGACTATGTTCTGCTAGCTAGATACATGCGAATTGTTCCACCCGATCTTTGTTGGAAATATGCCGGTGGGCGAATTATCAACCTTCACCATGGTTTGCTCCCAGGATTCAAGGTTCTACGTCCCTACCACGATGCCTATACAGTACGAATGCTAACTTTTGGTGCCACCTGCCATTTCATCGTTCCAGAGCTTGATGCAGGTAATCAGATTATTTACCAATCGACGTTTACGGTATCTCCTGGTACCAAGCTAGAAGATATCATTCGCAAAGGTCAGGAACAAAACGAACCGCATTGTATGGTTGAAGGCGTACGAAGAGTTATCGATCGCGAAGTTCAATTACACTTCCACCGAGTGATTGCTACCAAGCATTGATTGTTACGAGAACTGCGGCGTAGGCTGTCCCGTGAATATCGCTGATGAAGGCTGATACTAGATGCGACCCCTGTCTCTCATGCCTATTGCCTCATCGATACTTGCATGGCTTTTGGTTCAAGCTTATGTAACGAGCGATTGCAATGCTCAAGACTCGCTGGTCGCCCATGATCCATTCCCCAAAAGTCTCCGAATCACGACCTGGAATCTGGAATGGTTCTTCGATGATTATCTCGGCGATAACAGGAGCGACTTATCCAAGGAACTCAGTGCGCCCTCCAAAAAAGACTGGAACTGGAAAGTACAAGTAGTTGCACAAGCAATTGCCGCAATTCGTCCGAGTATTTTGGCACTACAGGAAATCGAAAATCGTCGCGTGTTAGAGGAACTAACGAAATCACTGCGGGAAGAACATGGTTTATCGTATCGAATTGCGCAAATCGACGGATTTGATAAAGCAACAGAGCAAGAAGTCGCGATTCTGTTCCGAGACGGACTGGTTGAATTCAGTCGCCTCGAACAGTCAACTCCCATGTTTCGGAGCGAGCAGTTCTATAGCCTTTCTAAACATCTGATTGCCAGGTTTCGCTGGGGAGACCAAAGCGATACTGAAGAGTTGTATGTGGTCGTAGTACATTTACGGGCTAAACCAGAAGAGTCGGATCTAAGAAAGAAGCAGTGCTTACTTGTTCGACATTGGCTCGGTGATCTTCAAAGACACACTCCTAATATCATTGTCCTTGGCGATTTTAATACCGATGAAAAAGTTGGCGAGATTCGTCCCGGAAGTGACTTGGATGTTTTGCTCCAAGGTCCAACTTCATCCCGTTCTGATGACCTAATCGATCTACTTGAAAAATCTGACAAACCAAAAGAGCAAACGCATCTATTTCTGGCAAGACAATTCGATCGAATCGTAGTGACAAGCTCGCTGCTCAGAAACGAACCTGAGCAAATGGATCTTGTTTTCAGCAAGATATCCGTCCAGCCTCAAGTCGTTATCCGTGGCCAGGGTATCGATGACAGGAACTTACATTGGGATAAGTATTGGATGATTGCTCCAGAAGAACGCGACATTAGCGACCATTTTCCCGTAACTGCCGATTTCGACTTCATCCGCTAAGCAGGATAATTTACCAGCATGACAGATCAGGCCCCCAAAACTATTCATCTCGAACAGTTTCTCAAACTTCAAGGACTTGTTGGTACCGGTGGTAATGCCAAAATGATGATTCAAGGCGGAGAGGTCAAAGTTAATTCGGTAGTTGAAACTCGTCGCAAACGACAACTCGTACTGGGAGACAAGGTCCAAGTTGGAAAGATGGTGGCCGTCGTAAAGGATTTGCGGTAATTAAAGCGTTTCCAAGTCGAGATCACTAGTCGACTTGAATATCATATTTAGTCGCGACGCTGGGGCAGAATTCCCCTCGCTGGCTTCTCTCCAGAAACATCTATTTTCAACACCCCACCGAATACCAAGGTAATATCCTTATGAAGTTCCCCACTTGGATTAAAACACTGCTCGCTGCCTTGAGCTTATTTATCTATGGATGTAGTGAAGCGGGCGATAATAACTCAGCACCCCAAAGCTCAGTTGGAGGCAAAGATAAGATTAAATTGCAACTGAACTGGTACCCTGAAGCTGAGCATGGTGGCTTTTATGCAGCAAAAGTTCATGGCATTTTCGAAAAGTATAACCTTGATGTAGAAATCATACCTGGTGGCCGAGCATCAACAGTCCCCCAAGAACTGACTGTTGGGAGAATTCAATTCGGTATCATCAATGGGGACGAACTTCTGCTCGCTCGTGAAAGTGGCGTGGATGTTCTTAGCTTGATGGCACCTTTGCAAACTTCGCCTCGTTGTATTCTCGTCAGAGAAGACTCCGGCATCACTAAATTTGAACAGCTGTCTGGACTCACACTACAACTGGGAGCTGGACAGCCATTTATTGAGTTTCTGAAGAGCAAGGGATTCCTGAAGGATGTGAAAATTGTTCCTTACCAAGGTTCCGTGGCTGGTCTAGTTGCAGGAACAGGCGTAGGGCAGCAAGCTTACGTTTTCAGTGAACCGCTACTTGCAGAACAAGCGAACGTTAAAGTCAACTCGCTGATGGTTTCCGATGCGGGCTTCAACCCGTATACGAGTTTGCTAGCTACGACCTCCGATTACGCAAAACAAAACGAAGATTTAGTTCGACGCATGGTAAAAGCTTGTAAAGAAGGATGGCAAAAGTACCTGGAATCTCCTGAGGAGACAAACAAGTTCATCATCACCCAAAATGAACATGGTTTGACAGACGAAGCGTTGAGGTATGGCGTTGAAAAAATGAAACCTCTTTGTATCAACGACCAAGTCACCCTAGAAAACGTTGGGGATATGACCATGGAACGCTGGGAGACTTTAGTTTCGCAGATGACCGAACTGAAATTGATTCAAACGGAAAAAGTGAAAGCTCAAGACTGCTTTAACAGTACATTTCTTAAGTAGATGACAGCCTAATTCTTGTTCAGTGGCTTTCTACACGGGCATTTTCGATCGCGGCGTCTAGCCTCTGCCTAGTGCCGCGCTGCTAGCTTCGCGATAAGTCCCCCGCAACCATGCCTGTCCCAGCGTTGCCACACCCGCGTTGCCACACCGGGCCGAAGTCGGCGGTTTAGGTGGCTGGCACTCGGTGAGAGAGGTGGGAAGAAAACGACGGCTAAGGGGCCTGGCTACCTGTGAGTGAGACAACCAGTCAGTGAGACAACCAGTCAGTGATCAGTTCTCCCTCTCCCCAACCAGATCGAAGCGCAGCGCAGATCTGGTTGGGGAGAGGGCCGGGGTGAGGGGTTAAGCGCCACTGAGAGCTTGATTGCAATGTGGCGATCATTCCCCCTCACCCCCAACCCCTCTCCCCCTGGCGATTTTTGCTGCGCAAAAACGCCGTGGGCGAGGGGAGCAAACAGGAAGAAAGCCACGGCTGGGGTGCCTGACA
>JAUMAI010000573.1:0-2813 GCA_032116775.1 Pirellula sp.
CGGAGTTCCCGGCGCGAGTGGTGGCTCTAGTGGTTTGGCTGGGATCGCACCCTTGGGTGGTGGGCCTGAAGGAATGATGGCGCCAGGCATGCGCGGTGGAGTTGGCGGACCTGGCGGCATAGCTGCCAAGCCGAAAGGCACCGGTCATCGATTGACTCCAGGCCTAGCCTACATCGGTACTGGTTCAGCAGGCGAATTGAAGACTAAAGCAACGAAAGATGGATTTGATTGCTTGATTGTGTTCGACGTGCAAGTTGAACAAAACAAACGCACAAACAGAGTGACAAACGATGCGAGGGTGCAGCTTGTCAGCTTGAAGACGGGCAAAATCATTGCCAGCAGCAAGCGTCTGAACAACATTGAAGTGCAAAAGAAGATGGAAGAGGGAGAAGGAGATGGTATTGATGCTGCCCTGCAAGTCGTCTTCAGCAAAGTCGACGATCTCGTTGTCTTGTCCCCGATGCCTTCTCTTAAGCCCGACGTTGTGCAAAAACGAGTAAGCGACCTAGCCAACAGCAAGGCGGTTCCAACCTTAAAGTCCCTGACTGAAGTTTGCTTATTTCATCATCTAAAATTGATGAACGATGAAGAGCGTTCGGCTGCTTACGAATTGCTTTTGGAAGGCGCTGATGGCACAACCTTGGGAACGGGTAGCACAGAGGAAAAACGCGAAGTGCTTGATAAATTAGTACCCAAGTTGTAAGCCGAAAACTACTGTCGCTTCTTTTAGCCCGCTGCTGCGTTTCGGTGAAATGTAGCAGCGGTTTTTTATTTCACGAAGGAGTTTTAAGATAATGCCCCGCAGCATTGACTCTCTGATTGCCACTGGAACCAAGCTTTATCTTGACTCCATAGATCCCGATCTAGTCAAAGAGAATCTCGCCTGGGGAGCGACGGGCGCAACATCCAATCCAATTATCATTTCGAATCTGATTAAAACGGGTCGATTCGATCACGATATCCAGCATTACATTCAACAAGGCCTCAGCGATACAGATATTGCTTGGCAATTGACCGATGGCTTGGTTTCACTCGCGGAACAGCAATTCGAAGCGGTGTGGAGAAAAACCGGCGGTGATGATGGATGGGTAAGCTTCGAGTTGGATCCGTTGCTCGAGGACGACAGCAATGGCTTATCACTTCCAGCAAAAATCTCGAGGTACATTCAGCTAGGAATGAAGTGGGCCTATGGTCACAAGAATCGAATGATCAAAGTACCTGCAACCGAAGCAGGTATTCTGGCGTTGGAGGAGCTATCAGCTCAAGGCATCACGCTTAATGTCACGCTAATATTTACCGAACGACAATATGTAGCTGCTCGCGATGCTGTTTGGCGTGGTGCACAACGACGAGAGTCGTTGGATTGCTTCAAAAGCGTATATTCGATTTTTGTATCGCGTATCGATCAATATACTGCCAAGACACTTCCTAATTTACCGAGCGAATTGCAGGGCCTGGTGGGAATCCTTAATGCCAAGCAACTGTGGCAACTCAATCAAGACTTCTGGTCTAAAAATAAAACGCGTTTGACGCAGGAAATCATTTTCGCCAGTACCGGTACCAAGGATCCGAAAGATGTTGCTTGGAAGTATGTTCGTGCCTTGGCGGGTAGCGATATCCAAACCAATCCTCCTGAGACGAATCAAGCGATTGCGAACGCTGATATATGTTTTGAGCCCGAACTAGCCAAACCTATTGATGACGGGCCGCGACAGAGTCTACAAAGAAACATTAACTTTGGTCTGTTGGAGTCTACGTTGATGCAGGAAGGAATTGCAAAATTCATTGAGCCACAACGCAAGCTGCTGGAACTGATTGCAGCCAAACGCTAGCCCAGTATGCGAATGGGGCAGACCGTTATCGGCGATAAGGTATTGAAGATCATGCGTACATCGGCTCGATGATTTGACTGATAACTTAAGTCACCATTCCAGCACGAGAGTCGTTTCGTTGTATTGGCTTAGCTTGTCTTGGCTGCCACAGATTTACTCGCTCGGCGACGAGCTCGAATCCTCTGCGGCTGGAATCTCAGCGATGGCGATCTGGGCAGGACGGTAGCTTCTTACTTTCCACTCAAAGCCGCTAGGAAGAACATCCAACGGTGTCTCTTCTTCCAATTCGACGGCAATCTGGCTGCCAGGGGGAGCCTGTGAACACAAAAGTGTCAGCAGGTTTTCGAGTTCAACTCGGCGATCTTGCCAAAGCGAATAGGGAGGACAAATAAAGACCAGCCAAGGTTGCGGAACGTTTGCATCCACATACAACGATTTGGCCAACGCCACAATTGTTTCTGCTAACTGAAACGCATCGCCGCAGCGAACATGAGTTTGGTGATCCAGGCCAAGCTGTTTAGCGGCGAGCTTGATGTCATTCGCTGCAGCAGGCATGAGCTCAGTAAACAAAGCATGTGCTGCTCCTCGACTGAGTGCCTCTAAGCCCAGAATGCCTGTACCGGAGAAAAAGTCCATGGCGATTGGGGAATCGTCAAACATTCCACCCAGGCGACTGAAGAGAGCTTCTCGAGTCCGGTCTTTCATGGGACGCGTTGCCGGATTTCCACTGTATTTAAGTGTTCTACCGCGGTGGGAGCCAGCAACGATCCGTAATTTAGAGGCTCGCGAGGGGTCGCCAAGTGAGGGTGTCCACGCAGAATCGTGGCCGGGAGTCGTCTTTTTTCCCCGATATTTTGCCATATAAGTAATAAAGAGACCCCAAAAATGAAATTGTGGCTAATCGATTTGACGGTACCCACAGGAACTCTCGTCAACGCCGTATCGTAAGGATTAGAATACTAAGGTTTTAACGAGTAAATT
>JAUMAI010000574.1:0-8714 GCA_032116775.1 Pirellula sp.
CCATTTCAGTGGATGCTCATTGGTTGTGGCGAGCGCGAATTCTTCACGGGGTTTAAGCTGATCGTTACTGCGAACGGTTAGTAGCCAAATTGCGACCCACACGATTCCAACCGCTCCGATGATAAGAAACGGCGACCGCCATGCATCGGGTTCTTGATTGCCACCCACGATACTAAGAATGATGATCGGTGTGACAATGGCACCGATCGAAGCTCCGCTTTGCAAAATACTATTGCCGAGCACTCGATCACCTCGGGATAGCACCGCATGCGTTACCACTAAAGCGCATGGCCAATGCCCCGCTTCAAAAAAACCGAGTAAGCCGCGGCAAATCAGCAAGCTATAGAAACCTTCTGTAAATCCAGTCAGAACTCCCATGGCAGACCACGAGAGAAGAGCAAATGGATAAAGCCAACGTACTGGGACTTTGTCTGCAAGAACACCAAAGACAATAGAGCCGATCGCAAATGTGACTCCAAATACCAATTCAAGGTCGCCGTATTGCTCTTCAGTTAAGCTAAATTCATTGGTGATACGCACTGAGAGATTGGCAAGAGTCTGGCGATCCATGTAGTTAATCATCGTCGCCAGCAGCAACAGAATCGCAACCCACCAACTCCACCAAGACAAGCCGGTACTGAATAGTTTCATCGTCGTTCTTAATTCGTTGAGTTTTGGGGAAGGAAAAGAGAGGCAAGTACGAGTGTGCCGGTGAAGTTGACTTTAGGGCCTGGGGCATTTTCGACATCAGATACGGCTTGATCCGAGATAAATCGAAAAGCTCCATGGTGACTATTTTTTAGCGGTAGCTTATCCTACAGCATGAATGTAGGTGCATTCTACCGTTTACCGGCCATCATTTGGGCTTTTCTTCTCTCCGAGGAACCTGGCGATGAAGCGATCGAATCGACGCAGTTTTTTGAAAAGTACTACGGCTGTCAGCGCCGCTTTAGCTCTCCACACAACTTCAGTAATGTCTGAGAACGCCGGCGCTTCCTACCCTGCTTCACGTAAGCCAGTAAAGATTCTCGACACGCATCAGCATCTGTGGGATCTTGATAAATTGAAGCTACCTTGGCTGGATGGTGCCCCAGACATACTGCGAAAAAAATATTGGTTAGAAGATTATCGCGAAGCTACGAAAGGATTCGAAGTTGATACCTTGTACATGGAGGTCGACGTAGCTGAGTCCATGTTAGACAAAGAAGGAGAAATAATTTCTGCTTTGTCGAGAGCTACTGAAAACCGTATGCTCGGCGCCATTCTGGGAGGAAGGCCAGCGGCTGAGGATTTCCCAGCCTATGTCGATAGGCAGATTGATCGCGGGGCAGTAAAAGGTATAAGGCAAGTGTTACATGCCGGTACGCCCGCGGGATATTGTTTAGAAGCTGCATTTGTGAGAGGTGTTAAAGCCCTCGGAGAACGCGGCCTTACCTTCGATCTCTGCATGCGACCGACCGAGTTGGGGGATGGGTTCAAATTAGCTAAGCAGTGTCCTGAAACACGCTTCATTGTCGATCATTGCGGCAATGCTGATCCGAAGGCCTTTGGTCGATTTGCGGAAGCGGGGTTGAAGGCTGATCATGATGCAAATGCTTGGCGGGTTTCAATGAAGCAGTTATCAACATTACCCAATGTTGTCTGCAAAATATCTGGTATCGTGGCACGTGCGCCAGAACGTTGGACCGATGATGATCTTGCGCCGATCGTAAACCATTGTCTAGAATGCTTTGGGCCGAATCGTGTGATCTTTGGTGGGGATTGGCCAGTCTGTTTGCTCGGCTCACCTTTAGCAGCCTGGATTGAATCGTTGACTCGAATCGTTTCTAACCGGCCTCTGCAAGAACAGCAGCAACTCTGGTATGACAATGCGGCTGCCTTGTTCGGTCTAAAGTAATATCGATACCTAATTTGCAGCAAAGTGTTTTGGTTGATCTATGATTCGGCGACCAGATATCTTGTCTTGGTCGCCGAATGTCGCTTCGAGGCAAAGTCAACGTAGCGATAAACTTTGAAGCTTACCGGTTAAACCTAACGCGACAATCCGAACAACTCGCTCTCTGATGACAGGTGAGTCCAAGCGAAGAAAGTGTTTAGTGCTACCTGTGAAATAGTTCTTCGCACCACTAGACTCTTTTCGTCACAATTCTTCAGTGACGGGATGGAGCTAGGGTCAGGAAAAGTTTCCCGTTGATGTTTACAGATTTATTCTAGCGATTAGGAATTTGCACGACCTCTCCACCAGCCGCTGACAGCAAGGCTGTAATGATCTCATCGGTAAGATAGTCGGCTATTTCTTGCACGGAACCATCGGCGAATGTTGCTCTGCCTCCAACGGGCGGTGCGCCTAAGGCTTTTAATATGTCTTGTTCACCGATATCGAAATCTTCGGGCGCTGTCCAAGGTACTGAAGAATCTGCATTAACTTCTAGAAACAAGATAGTATTCGATGTTCCATCGGTGACTTGGCGAAAAGAAGCTTGCTCATAATCCCAGATTGTAAAGGATGGTTGGTCCTTTGCGCCGAAAGGTGCCACAACTGTCGTATATCCTTTCTTGAGTTCCGCTTTGGGATTGCGAAAGAAATCGGGCATTGCGTCTAAAAGTGGCTTGTTGTGAGCACTATCCCAGGGTTCATCTAAATTGAATTTGGAATAGAGTTCCTGTTCACCGAGATAGGGGAGTAGAGCAACTCTCCAGCTCAGCAACGGTTTACCTTCTTCATCATTAATAGTTCTTGGGACGAAGCATGTATTAGCATCATGGTAATTGTGAACGGCGAGTCCGAGTTCTTTTAAGTTTTGAACCATTTTGGGTTCAGGCAATGACAACCTGAAGCTCGAAATCATAGGTACGGAAATGTTACTCGCCATCAGTACCCCCCAAGCCGTACCAAAGTCCTTAAACTCGAGTGTTACATTTTTGTCATTGAGTTTTGGAATGCATTGACCACCCACAAGATCCTTGGTGCGAGCAATATACTCCCTCCAAGCGTTCCGCACTGAATCCGACACTTGAATGTAGCTAAACTGTTCATTAAAGCTTGTTTCTGCAGCTTCAAATAATTCACCGATCAATACTTTAGAATGATCAGCGACACGTTGTGCCGACGTGGCATCGAGTGAAGTCATTTGAAGTGAGAATCTTGTTTCATTCGAGAAATCGATTTGAATAAAGAGATGTTCGATATCGTCGATAAGAAGGTTTAGGCAATTGAACAGCTCCTCGTAATCACTGCCTTCGAATTCATCGAGAGCGTCTTTTATTAAATCACGCAATGGGGAAATGTGTACAACGATTCGGACCGTATCTTTGCCTGATAACAATAAAGGAAGCAATGGATGTGGCTCACCTTTGCCAATCATCATACGACGTAGAGTGGCTTCGGTTCCGAAAAGAAGGTCATCCTTATTTTGTATAAGGCTCAAGGGGGTATCTTGCAAAGATCGGGCAGCGATTCCCGGTGATTTTGGCGATGTCTTTGTTTCACCGAATAATTGATCGTTCAAGTCCTGGATGTTAAATCGCTGATTTGTTTCGACCTGAATACCTACTTCCACGCCATCGGCACCTGGCAAGCCAAATGTTCCCCAGGCTAATTTTGATTTTAATGGATCAAAGCCAAGGGCATCAGTTGCGGTAGCAGATAGTACTTCCCAGGGAAGTACCTGCAATGCTTTAGCCTTTTGTATCTCTGCGATGTCTACACTGAAGATGCAGACCGCATCATTACGTAAATAAGGCATAGGCACATCTTGTGCATTCACTGGTTGCACGCCAGCCACGAACAGGTAGAGAAAAGCGGCACGGATCCATAAGAGATGAGTCTTCAGCATCGGACACTGCTTAAAAGAAAAGAGTAGGTATGTTTTGGATTTTAATTTGCTGACTCGGCCTGCAATTTTCAGGTCGGCAATCGTCGCAAGTCTTCTATGTATGGTACCGCAAAAGGTTCGGCTCAGAAAGCAATACCGAGATGCCAATCTCTAGCGTGAGGTTACTGTTTCGCCACCGCAACAACTCAACAAGGCTTTAATGTTAGAGAGTTCAGCGCTACTGCTGATCCAGCGGCGAGATTTATCAAGGAAAAGCAAATTAGAGGCGTTTGGAGGTGATTCTAAATGATTACGCAGGTCCTCCACTGAAATATCGATGTCGGATGGAGCTGTCCATGGCACGGCCGTAGAAGGGAGTGTTTCCATGACCAGAATCGTGTTTTCTGGAGAATCTTTGATGTCGATGAGTTTGGCTGAACGTAGGTCCCAAACGGTTTGCGAGGCGAGGCTATCTCCTCCAAATGGCGCAAGATAAACGGTTTGGCCTAACGGCAGTTTGTAACGTGGAGTTATATAAACAGGTGGAATCTGTTCGATCAGTTGACGGTTGTGGTCACTATCCCAAGGCTCATCGAGCCGGAAGCGTTTATATAAGTCTCGATATCCGAGGTAAGGAAGCAACGCAACTCGCCAGCTCAGGAGGTCTTTACCCGATTCGCTCTGTATGGTTCTCGGTAACAGGAACTCATTTTCCTCGGCATGCTTGGTCCAGGCGCTGCCGATATTCCACATTTGGTCCATTGCTCGATTACGGCTGCCGCTTAATGACGTAGACTGTATACGATCGAATCCAATAGGAAGTGCCAGGCTGACTAGTGGTATGGCTACGGTCTGGGGTATGTCAAGTTCAATAGAGCGCTGGTTCGACGTGATCGGTAGATTATTTAGTTGCTCTTTTAGCCTGTCGATATACAGATCCCACGCGAAGAGTTCGCGTCGGCTAAGGGTCCAAGGTAGGGGGCTGCTGCTAATGCTCTTTTGCAGATAATCGGTGCATCGGTTTAAGCTCCTGCGAACTTTCTGCTCGAGCGATGATACTGAGACTCCAGGTCGAGGCTCGAAGCTTATCGATATTGTCTGCTTTGGATTGGATGCAGAAAAAACATCGATGTAATCGATGCTGGTAACGAGCTCGGTTATTTCTAGATAGTAGTTGTCAGTTGCATCTTCTTGTAGTGCGGAAAAGAACTCTAATAAGAAAGAACGGACCACGCGTAGATCGATAGTGATGTGAAATAAGGAGTTCGATGCCTTGAGCCTCGCCTCAACTCCGTTGAGTATTCGATCTTCGTCAAGCAAAGAGAAAACGGCTGGCTTACTCCCAAAGTAGAATTTATTTTCATTTTGAATGATGAGAAAAGCTGAATTCTCCAACGGTCTTTGCAGGTATCCGCTACGAGAATCGACCGGTTGAACATCACCATAGTAATTGGCTGAAAGTTCAGCGATAGAAAAAGGTGTGAGGGGGATGAATTCGACACCGATGGCATTGTCGTCAGGTTGGCGGAGCTCAAAAAATCCACCAGCCTCTTTGATTTTAGTACCATCGAATCCCAGTACACCTAATGTCTTTGTACCTATTAGCTCCCAGTTCATGAAGCCGAAGACGGGGTCGCGTTTTAGGTCATCGATATTGATTCGAAAGGCTAGCCAACGTTTTTCGGCAGCCACTTCTGATTGTTGTTGAGCAAATACGGAAGGTATGGATATTCCGATGGTTGCTGTTTGCAACGTGATAAGAAGTAGTCGAGATAAAAACGAGCTAGGCATGCAAGCGATGTATCGAAAATATTTCGTAATCAAGAGGATGAAATGGAAGGCGAGATCTCTGCGAGTTCAGCGTTTTTGGTGTCTAGTGAATACAAGCAAACATCAGACGAATGCTTAGGAACGCGTCAGCAGGGAACGTAGGCAGCGTCTTCACTTGGTTGTGCATTATTAGGCATTGCCATCGATTATTTAGTCAGCCCAAGAAAGATCCGCAAATCTCAGCATATCTCAAGGGCTAAAGGGATAAAAGTATGTAAGTTTCCATTTTGAATAAACCGAACTAATAGAAAGGTGGCTAGCTGCTGCCGCGTTGTATTCACGAGGCGATAGCTCGAAAAAAAGTCTGGCAATTGCCATTTCATGGCTCTGTATGCGGCTGCCTGCTGAAGTGGAGCCAAAGGTACAGTACTTAGAGATCTATATGCGGAGCATAGGGGTAATCGACCGGCTTGTAAGAAATCGCTAGTTCAGGCGTATCGAGCTTGGTGTGCTTTTGATGGAGAGAGGTGAGGGCGCGATCTAGAATCCCAGCAGTTAATACAGACCTTTCTACGGGGTAGGTTGGTTTACCGGTATGGATCATTTTTTCTATCCCCTTGAGCAAATAAGCGAAGTGGGGATGGCGAGGATCGGGACGTTCTTCCGTACGGGTTGCAAAAGTTTTACCTTTCTTGGTCTTTAGTGCGACGGAGATGCCATTGGCGATCCCAGAGAGCATTAATACAGGAACTTTCAATCCATCAAGATATTCGATCACAAAGATGGCACCATCCGTTGGTGGCATACTCGTTACGGTTTTCAAATCGGTTCTGGACGCCGCAAGGGCCTGGTTGAGTAAGTCTGTATGGATGACTCCCTCTTGGATCAGCTTAGTAAGGGTTGTGACCGGTAAGGCCTGCACAGAGGAGACACCTTTCTCCGTTTCGTTTCGACGTTCGATGATGGCTTGTAGAAAATCAAGCGTATGAAAGCCGTAGATATCGAGGCCAGAGTAGCCAACAGCCAAGCATTGATCTACCTGTTCCAACCAAGGCAACGTTACGTCCGGGGAGCGATAACTGACAGGCAAGGAGGACCCTGCCATCCAGGGTAACTTCAGTTCTTGGGCGCGACGATACATCCAGAGTGCATCATCCCATTGCGGACCTGGGTGCTTGTCATTGAAGACTGGCACAACCTTTCCACAAGCGGCAAAGGTATCGGTTATCTCTTGAAAAAAACGTTTCCTTGGATAGAGATGCTGTTGCTTTTCGTTCCAGGGATAATCTCCATGTTCACCGATTGAAATCACGCCATCTACCGCAATTTGGTCCGTTCCCAACGTTAAGCAATCGCGAATGTTGCTGTAGATTGGAAATCCATACTTGGTCGACAGCTTGCGGGACATATCGTCATCAGGGAATTGGTCGACGTAAAGCGATGTAAGTTCTAGATTCGGGCCTGGCCCGCCATCCTGTTTCCAGCCCTCTAGTATTTTTCCAAGAATGACATCCGAGTGAGAATTGTAGCGATAGATCGTAACAACCGCTGCGACCTTCTTGCGTTGCGTTTCGACCGCTGCACAGGCGGAATTGCTACCGAGAGCCAGACCGCACGCAGCCATTCCTGCTAAGTTGTGTTTTAGGAAATGCCGGCGGGAAGTTAGGGAAGTCAATGAGCTCATCGCGAATACTCGTACAAAGAATGGAGGATAATTAGAGAATGCCGAAAGTTCGATACGCATCTACGGCTGACATACCTTGACGTATTGCATCACGAACCTTGTTCTCGCCAGTGACTTTCGCAAAAGCTAATTCAATGACTTTTTGTTCTACGGATTGTGGAACAACCACGATGCCATCACGATCAGCGAAGACCAGGTCGCCTGGCGAGCAGAGTACTCCATCGATTTCCACAGGAACATCGACGTCAATGACTCTTTGTCGATTGAGGCTGTCATAAATACATGTAGCTCGAGCAAACACTGGAAAGTCCATAGCATCAATTTTGGCTATATCACGAACAGCTCCATCGACGATTGCGCCGATGCAGCCACGATTTAAAGCAGCCGTTGTCAGCAGTTCACCCCATATGCCTGAACGGATCGAGCCACCTGCTGCTGCGATCATTACTTCGTCTGGCCGGCAGCTGTCAACAGCTTGTAACTCAAGTTCGTAAGGACGAGGATCTTCGTGTGCCATATCAGCCCATAGGGTTGTTTTGCATCGCCCTACCAAAATGGTACCTCGGTGCGAAGTGTGAGTTAATTGCGACAGGGATACGCGTGGTGATTGGTTCCGCAAGCCGACTTGATCAAGTGCATCACAAACAACGGCGGTATAGAGCTGAGCTCTCATATCAGCGAGAGTAAATGTCATATTGTCTTAGACCCAAAAAATAGCGGGATTGAGGGAGGCGAGGAGGCCCGTTGGTGGGCTGATTGTAACAGTGAAAGCTATCGTCCATACTCACGTAGCGATAACTTCGAACTCGAAATCAGTTATTGCCTGATTGTTTAGATCTTCTTAGGACGAATCAACACCCTCTCGGCTGCAAACTGCAGAAATGTTATGCGAATAGGAATTATTGCGCTGATGCACGAATCCAATACGTTCATCGCGTCTCCTACCAAGCTGGATGATTTTAAAGCGGATCTCTTTCTGCATGGAGCTGAGATAGAGCGAAAATTGAAATCGAGTCATCATGAGATCGGTGGATTTTTTGCAGGTTTAGCCGCAGCTCCCCCGGATCTTGAGATTGAAGTTGTACCGCTGGTTGCATTCCGCGCGACTCCTGCCGGCGTAATTGAGCAAGCGACGTTTCTGTATTTAGTCGATTCAATAAAATCGGCCATCAAGCAGGCTGGTGCACTGGATGGACTTTTGGTTGCCATTCATGGAGCTGCTGTGGCTGAGGGCTAATTAGATGCAGACGGACATTGGTTGACCGAGTTGCGGTTCTTATGGAAGCGAAGCACGTACGATCTCCCAGGCGATAACTTCGCCCAGGAGTCAATCGCCGGAGCACATTGCCAGGTTATGACGTTGGACGACTTCGACGATCCAAACGCGGACGCCTTTGTAGCCAGCTTCGTCTGGGACGACGAGGAAGAGCTAGTCTCAATCTCAC
>JAUMAI010000575.1:0-5254 GCA_032116775.1 Pirellula sp.
GTTTTGTAGAGTTCAATCAGACCCCTGTCGACGTGAAGCGAGAGGAGATTGCGGTCATTGATGCTCAGATCGATGCGATCGGTAAGGCTTTTCAGGCTGTTACGCTTTCGTGTGCTCGCTGTCACGATCATAAATTCGATCCTGTTTCTGATGAAGACTACTATTCACTCTACGGTATTCTGCGTAGCACGCGGACTGCGATGCGGTTTTTGGAGTCGGAAGAAGAATTTGCTCGACAAAACAGTAAGCTCCTCGAATTACAGCAACGATACTCGCAAGCGTTGGGAAAGAAATGGGAAGCCGATATTAGCAATTTCGACGCTGGATTTGCAAAAGGAATTGAGTGGTTAAGCGAGAATTCGAAGTCAGACTCAAAGTGGGAGGATGTAGAGAAGGCGCTACCCGAGGATCGGTGGATTAGGGCTTTGGCTAGACTACACTTCGGACAAGGTGGAGTTGACGCCAAAGAAGTCATTCAGATGCTAACCGTAGCAGAGGGTGACGCCTTCAAGAGCGCTTGGCAAAGGAAACGCGATAATGTTGAAAAAACGACTGCTCAGGAAGGTGTGAGTCTTTTATTTGATTTACCTCGCGATGGACTGGAAGGGTGGCGCGTCTATGGAGCCGGTATTCCAAAGGGTTTAGTTAAAGCGGGCTCTTGGTCTGTTCATACTGGGGAGGAACATTCCCCGTTCACTTATTTTCTGGAACCGGGGTACTACAGCAACACCGTTTCCGATCGACACAGCGGCGTTCTTCGATCCCCTGATTTTATTATTGATAGTGAATCCATATCGATCTTGTGTCGTGGTACGGGCAATGCACGCGCTCGTCTGGTGATCGAGAACTTTCAGGGGGATTCTCTGCTTTTTGACACAGTCAACCCAACACTAAAGTCTGACGAATTCCGTTGGGTAACAATGGACATTCGACCGCAATGGCGAGGTTTGCGCGGTTATCTCGAATTTCTAACAGCGGATGCAAAACCCTATGTTGGTATCGTCAAGGATCCTGCTGTCTTAGAGGGAGGGGCTGGTCGATCAAGTTTTGGAGTGTCTAAAGTGCTTGCCCATCGTCGCGGTATCCAACTACCAACGCACAACGCTTTAGTCGACGCTTTCAATGATGAGAGCATCACATCGCCAGCAGAGTTAGTGAAATATTTGAAGGGTAAATTGCTGACAGCTGTAATGAATTGTTCACAAAACAATCTGCAGGGCGCAGATATTTTCTGGTTGAACGTGTGGGTTCGGGCTGGCTTGCTTGCTCGCGATGATACAACTGACGGCGATTTGACGAATATCATTCAGCAGTACCGGGATACAGAGAAGGAAATCAAGAGACCAACCTGGACCCCAGGTGTGATTGAGGACTACCTCCCTGTCGAGCAATCTCTGCTAATTCGAGGAGACCATCGAAGTGCAGGTGCACCTATGCCCAGAAAGTATTTGGCTGCATTGGGTTCCCAAAAGGAGAAGTATCCTCGTAATGAGAGTGGGCGCTTGCAGCTAGCGCGTGAGATTGCGTCAGCGGAAAATCCCCTCACTGCCCGGGCATATGTGAATAGGGTTTGGAACTGGCTGTTTGGTGAGGGTCTGGTGAAAAGTGTGGATAACTTTGGAAGGATGGGAGAGTCACCAAGCAATCCTGAACTACTTGATTCTTTAACTGCAGGCTTTATTCAGAATGCCTGGTCGACAAAATGGTTGGTGCGCGAAATTGTGACGAGTCGATGTTGGAAGCGAAGCACCGTTCCGACGGAATCGGCACTAGAGAAAGATGCAGAGAATCGGTACTGGTCTCATGCGAAAGTTCGCAGGCTTGAGGCTGAGTCGATCAGAGATCAAATGCTCTGGGTTGCTGGGAATATCCGGCGCCCAGATCAGGGAATGGGAACCAGGAATTATTATCGTGCGGTGATGGAGCCTAACAAACAAAGTCCTCCAGGTCCGATCGATGGAGAAGGTCGCCGATCGCTCTACCTTGAAGTTCGACGCAATTTCCCAAATGAATTCTTAATAAGTTTTGACTTCCCCAGACCTGCCAGTTCCGGCGGGGCACGTTCAACAACATCCGTACCGACTCAAAGTCTAGTTCTCATGAATGATCCGTTCGTTTGGCAGCAGTCGAAGTATTGGTCAAATCGTGTCTACTCGAACATCGAGGACAATCGAGAACGCGTTGCGCAAATGTACAGAGAGCTATTTGCTCGAGAACCGAACGCTGAAGAGTTAGGTGATGCGTTAGTTCTTATCGATGAACTAACTAAAACCAACTCCGCTGAACTCGCCTGGCAATCTTTGGCTCTCACTTTATTTAATCTCAAAGAAGCAATCTACTTGAGGTAGTTGATCATGATGCAAGTGACACGGCGTCAGATGCTTCGGCAGGCGCGAAATGGCTTCGGTGCCCTTGCCGCGAGCGCTATTTTGGCAGAGGGGGCTCAGAGCGACAACTCTCCACATCATCCAGCAAAAGCGAAGAATATTATTTTTCTTTTCATGGATGGAGGGCCTTCGCAGGTTGATACTTTTGACCCTAAGCCGATTCTACAAGAGAAAAATGGTCAGCCGTTTCCTGCACAAATAGACGCTACACAATTCGATCAAAATGGTACCGCATTAGCGTCCCCGTTCAAGTTTCAAGCGCATGGCCAATCTGGCCTGATGATCAGTGAGTTATTTCCCCATTTGTCCAAGCATGCTGATCGCTTATGCGTTATCCGTTCGATGAAAAGCGATTTTGCCGAACATTCGCAAGCTTGTATGTTCCTCCATACCGGCCATCCTACGCAAGGTAGACCATCCCTCGGTTCTTGGATTAATTACGGATTAGGAAGTATTGGGAAGAACCTTCCCTCGTACGTGGTGATTAATGGGGGATTGCTGCCAATCGGAGGCCCAGAGAACTTTTCTAATGCTTTTCTACCAGCAGAATTCCAAGGAACATTTTTTAACGCTTATGGCAATCAGGAAGTCGTCAGTAATGTGACCCCAAATATTCCAGCTGACTTGCAAAGAAGGCTAGCGGCATTCATGGAGAAACGAGACGAGGAGTTTCTGAAGCGGCAAAACCAAGTCTCTGTAGAAGATCAGGCGATCGAGGCTGCGATTAAGAACTACGAGGTGGCGATGAGTATGCAGGTAGCAGTACCTGATGCTATTAATTTCAAGGAAGAGACAGAGGCGACACATCGTTTATATGGTACCGACTCTTCTAATGCATTGACTGCCCAGTATGCAAAGCAATGTCTGCTCGCGCGAAGATTGGTAGAAAGAGGAGTGAACTTCGTTGAGTTGACATGTGTGAAGGGAATTCGTTTTATTGCTCCGTGGGATGATCATGAGAATTTAGAGGACGGTCATCGCAAAAATGCTGCCGTTGTGGATCAGCCGATTGCGGCGTTAATCAGTGATCTCGAAGCTCGCGGGCTACTGGATTCGACTTAAATCGTCTTTGCGGGCGAGTTTGGTCGCACGCCGTTCGCGCAACGAGGAAAGGGACGAGATCATAATCCCCAGGGATTTAGTATTTGGCTGGCTGGAGGAGGTATCCGTGGTGGATATTGTCATGGCGCAACCGATGAGTTCGGGTATCGCGCTGTGAGCGATGTCGTGACCATGCATGATCTCCATGCTACGCTATTGCATCTGATGGGATTCGATCATGAACAACTTACGTTCCGCTGGGGTGGCCGCGACTATCGGCTTACGGATGTGTACGGTAATGTCGTCAAAGCTTGTTTAGCCTGAGCAGCGGTGGCAGTCACTGGAAATATCTAGATGCTTTATCGCTTAGTGGAGAATACGCTTAAAGCCTATTGCTGCGTTCGACATCGAAGATCCTGATCGACGATCCTAGGCGAAACAATTCTATCGACACTCCGTCCTCTCTCAGCGATTCGCTGAAAAGTTCAACTGAATGGTGCCTTCTAGCCCTTTCTCCGTACGGATTCCTGTGGCCTTGTATTGACCAAAAAGATCTTTGACAAGATCCCATTTCGGAAGATCTGTAGCTGCGATCGATGGGACAAGTGTATTGGTAAGGATAAGCGCAGGAATGTCGGTAGATTCATATTCTTTTCGTTGCGGTGTTCGTTCTGGTACACGCAACCAACTGGTGTGCAGCCATTGGGTTAGATCGAAATGCTGCTTAAAAGATAGCTCGCTGGGTGATGGCTCTATAGAAGCGGTTGGGGCCTCGGCGGAGTTCGCTGCCTGGGCATCGTTTTCCTTGAGCAGAGTTTTTAAGAATGAGGTACTGGTTGATAGGTAAATGTAAGAATCGTCGATTGCCGCAGCTGTGATGGTCTGGGTGTCGCTTTCGCTCAAGGAGATGAACAGTGACTCGTTACTAACGGTGTAAAAGATCTCGGTGTTACCTAATTTCTCGGAAGTGACTTCATCATCGCCATCGAACATTCTGTGCAATATAGCGGAAATGCTTTCGCGGCTGGGGTAAGCAAAGGCGGAAAGAGAATGACGCTGGAATTGTCCTTCTTTCTTTGGATTTGGAAGAGTGGCTCCTGATAGATACATTACGTCTCCAAGGCGATAGATGATTTCCTGACGCACATCGACCTTCGGACCTTCTGGATCGGTGAGTAGGCTATCCAAGATGTCCGCGAAACCGCCAGGTGTTTCCTCATCGATCATAAGATCAGCCAGATAATTCACTCCCTGGAACCATGGTTTGATGTCTACACGCGCAAGCGATAAATTATCTAGCAATCCATTTGTGGCGGCTATCTGTAGTAGAGGAGGTAAAGGAGGAGCGTCTCCTTTCTTAAAGTTTAAGATTGCCATTCCTTTGTCGAGAGGCTGCTTTAGGTACAGCTGATATTCGATTTGCCATTGATCCAGCTCCTTGTTAGCAGAAAGTGAACCTGCAAATTCAAGCAGCGTATCGAGACCATACAATTTCATTGATTTGAATAATTTTGGCTCCGACTCTTGGGTGTAGTCGGTCAGTAGGTCCCAAGGTTTCAGCCAGAACGAAACCAGAGCGCTGTTCGCATCCGAGGTTTTAAAACGTTGGCTTGCCAATTCCGTCAGATTTAGGGATTGGCTTGTTGTGGCCGTAAGCCAACCTTCGACGCCATTCGGAGAAGATGAGACACAAGTCCAAGTTGGACCGATGGCGAGACTACTACGTAATTTCTTGGCGTCATTGGACCCAGACGTATAGAGTTGCACTTCATTGCTGATGGTTTTCGGTTTTAATTGCTGGCCTTCGCTGAATGTAGTAAACCATC
>JAUMAI010000576.1:0-4429 GCA_032116775.1 Pirellula sp.
CTTGAGCACAAAAGATACCGATGAGATCATCGCACGTATCTCCACTCAAGCCAGCCATGTAACCGAAGATACCAACGTTGATGGCTAATTTATCTCTCGCTGAACTTAGGTCGATTCTTAGTAGTCGCAGCGAAGCTAACGCTGCGATTGAACAGCTTTTCCCCAACACGGAATTAATCGATTTTCTCGGAGCACTTCAAAAGACCACGAGCGATCGCGCAACGGTCACTTCTAATCCCGTCCATGAAATCGACTCACTTCTCTCCCAACTGGAAACCGTGCAGCAACTGGGGCAATCACCGCTAATCGCCGTGAGTGGCTTACTGAATGCAGGCAAGAGTAGTTTGATCGCCAGTTTTCTTAGCCCAGAAAATCGAGGACGAGTTCTCGTTGGAACAGGCAATCAACAAGGCACTCATCGATTTGTCATTTGGTTGCCATCCAGTTGGCAACAACAGACGTTGATTTGGCAACGCTGGCTTGACCAATTGAGTTTAGCCTTCGGCAAGCCAGCCGAATGGCTCTCGCAGGATCCAGCCACAGCTTTCGCACAATACAATGGCCAGAGTTTTTCTGAATACTCTACATACCCTACGAATACTGGCGATGCCGAAAGCGTTAATCGCGATCTCGGTTCTTCCAATGAAACGCTGCGTACGCTTGAGATTCCATTGCTGGCGACCGACGCAGGCTTGGATCAGCTGGGCGTTGGCCTGATCGAGTGTCCCGATATACAGACGGGCATTTTAGGCTCTTCAAGCTCGACTCCCTGGGAAGACTCCGATATCCCGGAATATCGCAGAAAATTACTCTCTCAAGCTGCTAAGCTCTGCTCCGCATTTATTGTGGTGACCAAACTGCGAGATCTTCACGATCGCCAAACGGAGCGTTTGCTGAGCACACTCAAAGATGCGATGCCTGGCTTACCGAGAATCCTCGCGGTAAATCTTGTACGACGGCGTTACTCACCCAGTGAGATTTTGGCGGAATCTCATAGCCTGATGAGTCGCTATGAAATTGATCGCCTCTACGCGGCCTATGATTACCGTGGGGACCAACTTCGTGAGCGTTTACCTCCAATACCAGAAGAATTTGCTACACAGTCGATACGTGGCGAGTCAACGCATCACCCAATTTTCTTTCGCTTGGATCGCGCGCCACTCAACGACTCCGCACCGCGTCCCGCTCCTGAAGATTATCTTATCCGTTTAGGGAGACAACTCAATCAAAGCGAGATGGTCCTAGCATGGAGAATGTCTTTAGCACAGCAATTGCAACAACAGATCTTGCTCGGCAAAGAACATTTGTTGCAGCGCATCAAGATGCAGCACAACGTATTGTCGGAAGTAAGACAAGAGATTGTGGCAGGTCTGCTAACGCTCATCGCCATTCGTGATGAGCAAGGCGAAGCAAATGAAATTCGCCTACAGACCTCCAAGCAGATCATCGGTCAGATCAATGCCAGTCTACATCGCACAGCTCCGTGGTGGGCTTGGCCTAGTTTAATGGTTGACAGAACAGTTGCCTGGACGAAGGAGTCAGTATCTGCAGCCGCGAAATCCCTTATGCCCATCTCCTCAGTGCAGCAGTCTTTAAAAGGTGTAAAGGATTGGTTTCGCCAATCCGATCGTAGCCAAGTCCTCACGGCAGATCGATTACGCAAAGAACTCCGCTCCCGATTATCCGATCATCTTGGCCGCGAATGGAATGATGAAAAGTGGCTCCAGATTTGCCAAGAAATACTTGATCGTTTTCAGTCTGAGAACCAAACCTTGCTGCCGGCAACTCAATTGGATCATTGGGCCTCGAACATCTGGCACAACATGCCTTGGAGTAAACGCCTCACCACCGGTTTAGTGCCAGTGGCCTCCGTTTTCGCGCCACTGGCAGCCGTTATTCTTATACCGTTTGACTTTGGTGGCTCAACGGTCCTCGTCTTTGCCTCTCTCAAAGAATTAGTCGCGGCAGCTGGTATCGCTGGAGCTTGGGCTGCTTTTTCCGGTAACCCTACTCCCGCTGTGGCAGAACAAGAAGCCGCGTGGCAGCAATATGGTGACTTAGTCGCAATCACCTTAGATGCTTTTGGGATTCCACGACCGAGCACAGAGTCGGAAACACCACGCGTGCGATTAGCTCGATCAAATCGTAAACTTCCTTCTTCGACTTTAAAAACCAGAACAAAACTAGAAACACACCCACAACCCATCTGGCAGATCCGAACCGCGTTTCTAAAACAGCTCGAACGCTTTAAGGATCTACCAACGTTAATAATCACATCTCACAGCAACATCCATCGCTAAGCTTACCTACCCAGAGTAAATCGAAGCTATGAAATTCCGTTACTACAGGGCATCGTGTGTATGAGTTCTTCGCGTCCTGATCCCGGACAGGTATATTCCGATCGAGTCGCTCGAGCTGTCATTGGTCTTTTTGGAGATCAACCGGTAGCCCAAGAAGTCCTGCAAGCTTGCCGAGAATTCGATCGACAACGTGAAAGTATCGAATCAAGTCGCGGCCTGGAACTACTGTCGATCTCCTTGGTCGGAGCCAAAGGACAAGGCAAGACCTGGATCGCCAAGCAGTTTATTAAGGAGCCTCGAGTCGTTCAGCAACTCCGCAGTGGCGACCTCTCCCGCGATGCGACGGCCCAACTAACCTGGATCGGTCCGCGAAGTCCAGAGCAACTCAATCCGAGTATTGAACAGTTTGTCTTTTGCCAGTCGGACCAAATGGCGGATATTGGCCGACCTTATTTACTACTCGATACGCCCGGCCTAACCGACGCGGATATGCAGATTGCCGAAATCGCGAGACAGGCCTTAAGCTTATCGCCGATCAAATTGATCGTGATCGCGAGAGACCAAATTCGTTCTGCCATCAACACGCACATCGCGAGACAAACAGCGGGCTCTCTCTGTTTGCCTATTATCACGATGGTCGATCCTAAGGATCTTGATCCGATCGCAGCGAAGGAATTGCTGGCCGACATACAACAACTCAAACTACACCTCAGCCAAGCGGCCCCACAGAGCGAATGGCTGGAGCCTGTCGTCATACCCGATTTCGATTTAGGTGCTGGAGAAACAGAAGTCGCCCATAGCTCCATTCAGGCAATTATTGAACGACTGCGTAGCCGTCCACTGGATGACATCTCACTGTCTCGCTCGAAAGAACAACGGCTGCGCGCTGCACAAGAACGATTTCGAATTCAGGTTAGTCGCCTGGTCGGTGATCAAATACCACAAGTGGCATCTGCAGTTCGCAAGCTCCATCAAGAGACCGAGCGTATTCCGGAAGAGGTTATCTCCTCGATGCTCGGTAGCACTCTCACGCTTCAGGCAGCGGTGCGGAGTCGCTTGCGCACGCAACTCGTTGGTGATACGAGCGGCCTTTGGTTTCCATATCGCTCCATTTTGACTCTGCTGCATTTCACGCATGGGGCTTGGGATCGTTTATTGATGAGCCTTACTGGTAGTGTTCCATCACTCTTTGGCACCTTAACGGCTTGGGCGAGAAATTTTCAACAGTCAAGACAGATCCAATGGGAATTACAATCCGGCTTGAAAGAGCGGATGGAACAACAAGTGCGAGATCGCATTGAACCCTTGTGCGAACATTTCCAACGCGTCATCAATAAATTACAACTGCGCAGTAAAACACTATCCGACTCCTCCTCGGATGCTACTGCTGAGCCACTCGGAATTCATCTGACGGGTATCCAACAATTACAAACCAGAAGCCACGAAATATTTGAGAACACGCTGGCCGAAAATGCGTTCAATCGTTTCCCGTTACAGATAGCTGGCCTGATCGGCACCACCTTGTTTTGGTGTTTTCTCGCAGGTCCAATCATTTCGGTTTACCGGCAATATTTCCAAGCCAGCTACCATGCTGTTTCAGATACTTTGGCAACAGTTGAACACTTCCCTCACCCTTCTCCTAACTTTTTATTTACCAGCCTGCTGCTGTCGTTTTTCCCATTGCTGATCTACGCGATGATTGTCCTGACAGCCTTTCTTCGTCGTTCCAAAATTGAAAAAGTTGCGAACATTATTCAGCAGCGCCACTACCAAGCGATCGAAGAGATGAAATCCACTGGAACTTTAAAACTCCATTTCGAGAACCAACTGCTGGACCAAGCTCAGTTCTTGATTCATTTAGACGACCAGCTTAAGCCAGATTAAGTCAGAACGAACTTATTGGGGTCGCCATTTAGGGGTATCGACGATTCCACTTGATTCGATACCCTAAGGTGTCACGTCCCGTTCACAATCGTGGCCACTAGCCCTATTTGTACAGTAATCTATCTTCCTCTATGTTAGCCCCTTGGGAGCTTTGCAATGTCTTCGGGTGTCGCCAATCCCCCCTCTACCGACCCATACTTCCAACAATTGTTTGCCGAACGAATCGGCGGCGCCCAATACGGTAA
>JAUMAI010000577.1:0-3257 GCA_032116775.1 Pirellula sp.
ACGCCTCAATCGGTCCTGAAATGGCTTTGGATCGAGTTCCCGCCAGCCAGTTGAAGTTCTCTCTTACGCCGCAGCATATTCGATATGACGCTTGAGATTGTACGGCTATTGTTGCCACTATTTCACCAGCTCCATCAGCTTCTCGTAGCTGTCGACCATTTCGTATTTCACTTCGTCGGAAGTGATCTTGGCGAAGAACTTTTTGGCGCAGTTGATACGGGCTTTCTCGATGTCGCGAAGTTCGAGTGAAGACATGCTACCTTTGGTCTCAGCAATGAAATAAATGTGCCGGACTTTGCCGGCATCGAAGGCGACGGCCCAGTCCGGGTTGTAGTCGCCTACGGGAGTGGGAATGGCAAAGCCTTTGGGTAGCTTGGCGTAGACCTTGACCTCGGTGCTCGCATCCAGTTCCTCCGCGAACTCACGCTCTACCTTGGAGTCGGTAAACACGTAATCGTAGATATGGTTCTTCGCCTTGAATGCTTTGGTGAAGTCCATGGAGGTTTTCGCCACGGCTTTGATCTCCGCATCATAGTTACCCTCGATGGGGTCGTAGGCGAGGTGCTCGATGATCATCGTGGCTTTCTGCTCCTTGATCAGGGTGGAGGCCCGGGCGATGAAGGCTTCAGGATTGTCCTTGAACTGTGTGAAAACGGGCAACTCAAGCCGCGAAAGAATGGAGGCCACTGTCCGACGGGTGAGCTGAGTGTTCTCGGCGATCGATCCGATGAGATCATAGCTGACTGATGCGCGAATGCTGCCTCGGGCGGATTCTGTGGTCTGCTCCTGCACGTTGAATGCACGCTTACCAGCAAGTTCGTCTGAGGTTAGGGAACTTTCCATCTCACCCTTCTTGATGACGAACTTGAGTTTCTCGATCCGCAGCTCTGCGTTGAGTGTTTTGATGGCCTTGTCAATCAGCTCGTCGGAATCGAAGGATACCGTGTAGGCAGCCCGGCGATTGATCTTGTGCCAAAGATCCTGGAACTCCTTCTTGTGAAAGTTGTCGTTAAGGACGTTCTGTTTGGCCCCGCGATTGTCCTCATAAGTAGGCAGTGCGCTCTCAGAGAAAACGGAGTCGATCAGTTGGAACACCTGTGCAGTATGAGGGCGAAGCTCTTCAGGAAGTTCAGCCAGCGCGCCGTCCTTCTTTGCCTGGTGATAGTCTTCGGTGATTCTATTGTCGTTGTCCGAGTAATCGTGTTTCACCAGATAGCGGTAGATCTGCTTGGCCATTGCGGGCGTCACCGTGAGGTCGATTCCTTCCGGTCCAGCACCGGCCAGCACTTTACCTGTGAAGTAGGCCTCGTTCGCTTCGCGTGGTCTTGCTGAGAGACTTTCCTGAATGTCGGATTGCAAACCCTTCACAAAATCCTCGTAGGACTCATTCGCCACGACAGTGAGTACATTGATGTCGTGTGCGGTGGCGGGGTTATCCATGCGCTCTCCATAGCTGTTCACGCAAAGGCGCATGCCGCGTCCAACCTCTTGGCGGCGGGAAATCGTGCTGTCGCTGTGCTTTAGTGTGCAAATGACGAAGACGTTCGGGTTGTCCCAGCCCTCGCGCAGGGCGGAGTGCGAGAAAATGAAGCGCACCTGTTTTCGGAGGCGCGAGTCGGCATCGTCTTTGGGGTCGGGGAAGGAAAGTAGGGTTTCCTTGTCGCGGAGAATGAGGTCGTAGGCGTCCACGTCGGTGGCATTGCCGGCTTCCTCGCCGCGTGCGGCAATCGTCGGATCCACGAGCCGCTTGCTCTTTTTGTCGATGGAGAAGTAGCCATTGTGCGTGTTGGCTGGCGCGATGTCCTTGAGGAATCGCTGGTATGGTGTGTCCTCCAGTTCGAGTTCCTCATTGAGTTGCAATGCATACTCCTCCTCGAAGATCCGGGCGTATTCGCCGGGTTGCTCGCCTTCGTCGTCGTATTGGCGGTATTTCGCCACCTCGTCGATGAAGAAGAGGCTGAGCACCTTGATGCCCTCAGCAAACAACCGTCGCTCGTTGTCGAAGTGAGCGCGGATGGTTTCGCGGATCTGGATGCGGCGCAGACTGATCTCGTTCACATCGCCTGAGACAGTTCCTGCACTGAGGACGGTACCATTGGTAAATGCGATGGTGTTCCTCACTGCATCCACCTCAGAGATGACGTAACCATCATAGCCGCTAAGGTCGTTGGACAGTGTTTTGAGGTTATCGCCGACACCGACTTTGCGCAGGACCCGGCGGATGTTCCCGGCTTTGTCCTTCACTTCAAATTCAAGTCGCGCGAGCGGGGCCTGACGGGAAACAACGATGGACTCCAAATAAAGATAGCGCGTCGTCCCGCTTAGGCCTTTCTGAGCGATCCCGTGCACACGGATCTTTTTGACCAGCTTTTGATTGTAAGCATCGAGCGCGTCGAGGCGGTGGACTTTGTTGTGTTCCGTCTTATGGGTGGCCGAATAACGAAGAACGAAAAGCGGGTTGAACTCTTTAAGAGACTCCACCGTTTGCTTGCCTTCCATTTTCTGGGGCTCGTCGAGAATCAGAATCGGGTGGTTTGCCTTGATCACATCAATGGGACGCCGGGATTGGAACTCATCGAGCTCCTCATAAATCCTTCGCTGATCCGCGCCCTTTGCTGCAAATGCTTGCACGTTGATAACCATCACATTGATGCCACCGTCGGAAGAAAAGCTCTCCAATTTGTGCGGTGCCCTGGAGTCGTAGGTGAAAAAGCGCGGGCGTTTGCCGTAATCCTGCAGGAAGTGCTCGGCGGTGATTTCCAGTGACTTTTGCACGCCCTCACGAATTGCGATGCTGGGCACGACGATGATGAACTTGCTCCAGCCGTAGCGGCGATTCAGCTCAAACATCGTGCGAATGTAGACATAGGTTTTGCCGGTACCTGTCTCCATCTCCACATCGAGATTGATGCCGCAATTCTTGGTCGCAATCAGCTCCTTGGACTGCGGTAAGTTGCGACGACGTTGGACTTTCTGAACATTTTCAAGAAGCTGCGCCTTGTCCAAAGCGATGGGCGCGTTTCGGAAAGCTTCCGAACCATAGTCCATCTCGGATTGTGCTTTGCGTCCTGAGAGCTTTCCCGGATCCAAGCGATAAGTAATGCCCTCCACCTTCGGCTGGCCGGCGAAGCAATCGACCACATCCGCGACGGCGGCTTCTTGGTATTCCTTGTGCTTGAACTGAATTTTCACGGGGCGGGTTTCGTGTTGGTAATTCGATAAGCCTGTTTCGGGTGGCGCTCCATGTCTGGGTGGGT
>JAUMAI010000578.1:0-1644 GCA_032116775.1 Pirellula sp.
CATGCGCTGGAGCAGAGCGACCTCTTTGTCGATGTCGATTTGCATTGGTTTCTCCTGAGAATTCGGACTCACTGGTCGTTAACCACGTTGGTCACAGAGAGCACGCTTTCCGAAGAAACCTCAAGGCAAGCTGTTGGCAATTCCACTGGATCGTCGTCGATTTCTGAACCTAGGATCGCTACACGCGATTTCATCCGAACGATGCCGGCCGCCAGAATCGCAGCGATTTCCGATCGCCGAGCCGGCGCGGACAGTGAAGAAGGGGGAACAGTCGAGAGCAACTCGCACCTCCATGCTCAACGCCGCCATGATTAGCGGCTCGAAGACAGACACTCGCAGCAACAACAGCCGCGTCTATCTGTAGGAATACCCGGTGCGGGTTCGAAATGACGGACTAGGGTGCGAAAGAGAACGAATTCGCTGTGGATTTAATCTGCTATCTCTCGCGGAATGTTTTACGAATTGCCCAGCTCGAAAGTAATAAGCATATAGGCAGGCAGCTTTGCCTCGCCACAAATTGAGTGCTAATCACAGGAGCCATGCAAATGAGGATTGGATTGACCTTTGAAGAATTCGTAGAGCTTGAGCGTAAGCCTATCGCTCGCGATGAACAGCCGCTGACGATTGAAGAGGCAGCAGAGCATATTAGGCAACGTGGGTATTGCTGCCGAACAGAATCACTGAAGCTTTTGATGAAAGGTAGGCCGCTAGAAGCTTCGAATCGCATCTGGTCGCGAGATCTCATCGAGTCCTGTTGTGACTACTTCGAAACTCACGAGTTCTTCACACCTTACGTTGAGATGTGCAGGGTCTTGGGATGTAATTACTTCGAGTTCTTGCGGGCCTTAAAAGACGCCTCAGAACGTGAGTCAGAAAAGTATGGCACCCGGGTACGGATGGACGATCAATTGTTCGTGATGCATAGAAGTCCAGCCCGCGAAGAACATCCAGCTGTCATCACCTTCACGCTTTGTGAAGACATCCGAGATCGACTCATTCGCGGCGAAGGCGTGTAGGGCATCATCCATCGATCGCGTATTTGTGCAACGGTGGTGTTAGACAGCGCCACCGTTATACCGATATACTTGGCAGTCAACGGTCGGGCATTTCGTCTTCGGACGCTCGGCTACCAGACTAAAGCAGTTCAAGGACTTGATTGATCGGATCTTCGTCTAAATCGCCCCAAGCAAAACCTTTCTTGGTGAGTAGGAGAACCTGGTTCCCCATTTCCATTTCTGACGCGTCGAACGGCACATCATCGAGACATCCTTTGTCTTGAAGCAACTGGATGAAGTCTGGCAGCTCCGCGTAGTCGTACAGGACTTCGCAAACAGTGTCGAACTGCAGTCCGGTGGCATCCATGATTTGATGTATTGTCTGCACCTCAGCGTTTTTGAGGCGTTTCCAGACCTGTTGGAGAACAGCGACCTGGTGGGTTGTTGTCTTTTCTTTGAACTGCATTGTTGGGCTCCCATTGAGTTTGGATTGAAACGAAAATGATGGGAACCAATCTAAGCCCGCGTTTTGACACGTTTGGTCACGCGCTGCCTATGTTTCTTTGAAATTTGCCATTATCGTTTCCGGTGGTAGCTTGGCCTGCGCTTGGTGCAACTGGCCCACTCGACGAAATGGAAGCCTGACTCG
>JAUMAI010000579.1:0-4955 GCA_032116775.1 Pirellula sp.
ATCCTGCTTTCGCTAAGGAAGTTCGCAACTTGGCACTTAAGCTTGAGGACCTCAATGAGAAATTCAGCGGGGATTCAACAAAGGCAAAACGAAATGAACCCGTCTCCCCTGGAATGCTTGATCGTTTGCAAACCGTAATTGGAGGCAGCTACTCGGTTTCAACTGGACCGACCAATACACATCGGCGACTTTTAAATATCGTCAATGAAGAATATTTGGTAGTTGAAGCTCAATTACGACAACTGCTCGAACAAGACATTCCTGCTCTAAATCAACGCCTAGAAGATGCAGGGGCACCTTGGACACCGGGACGCAGGTTACCTACCTTAAAATAACCTTTCCTAACTTCCAGAATTTATAATTGAGCCCGTTGGCAGCCAACACTGTCAACGGGCTTTTCGCTTTAAAACGTTACCCGTGCAAGGTAAATTGAAGCCATCTCAAGCACGCTTTGTCCACAGTTGTTCTTTCATGAAGGGATTCTCTCACCTTGCGGCTTGTAATAGATCAGTTTCTTCAGATGACCCTAGCGATTGCCCGACGATGGCAATCCCTTTTTGTCCTTCAGATCTGGATGACGTTAGCTTCTGTGTTGCTATTTTCAACTCTGCTGGCAGCTGTACTTGGTTCGCTGCTGGCAAGAGATGGCTCTCCGGCGGTTGGCAACTCTGCTTTAATTGACTTCGCACTAAGCCCGCTGGGCCTATTGACCCTAAATGTCATGCCGATTGCCTATCTCGTCGTGATGTATATCGAACATGCTTGCAGTTTGGAGGTTTTCGCTGATCCAAAAGGTAGAGTGACCGAATCGATCTTGCGGTCGCTGATTCGTCTTCCACGACTTATTGCTTTGGCAATTCTTCAAACGGTGATCTCACTGATAGTTGCGATACCCATACTGGTGATCGGTGCGTTCGTCTATTGGCTATTACTTTCCGACGCCGATATCAATTACTATCTGGCAAATAGACCTCCGAAATTCATTCTTGCCATCGTCATCGGCTTACTCTTACTCGCAATCGCTTTCGTTTTCGCTGCCTACCTAATCACTCGTTGGTTCCATGCATTACCTCGTCTTCTTTTCGATCAGCCTAATCCTATAAACGCCCTACTCAGCGCTTGGCGTGATACGAAACAATGGCGCAGTACGACCATTGCGGTACTACTGTGGTTAACTTTGCAGCTAATATTAGGCTCACTGGCACCACTCGTGCTCGCCCTTATTACCTCCAAACTCTTTTCATTAGTAAAACATGATTCGATAACAAGTATTATCGCTGCCTCAAGTATCATCATCTTACATACGTTCATGCTTTCAGTCGTCGCTGCAATTGGGCAGTGTTGGTTTGTCGCAGGAGTATGGACCACCTACAAGGTTCCACTCCGCCTCGAATTAATAACTGATACCCACAATGCTCTTATCTCTCGATCTTGGATTAGACCACTCTTTTTTGCCTTTGGTGGAGGTGTTGCCCTCATCGTTGTTGGCCTCTCCGCCATTCGTCATGTTTTTGATTTTACCCATCGACAACATGTCCATATCGTTGCCCATCGGGGCGGTGCCATCGGTTTTCCAGAAAACTCATTAAGCGGAGTAAAACGCTCTATCGATCTCGGAGCATATGCTGCGGAAATCGATGTGCAACTTAGCAAAGATGGAATCGTCATCGTGAATCACGATAAAGATCTGCGGCGAGTTGCAAATCTCCCTTTGGTAATCACCGAAACCAACTCTGCGGAATTACTCAAAGCAGATATAGGAACAAATCACAAACCACCACTTGCACCGGAATATTTACCGACATTGGAACAGCTACTTAAAGAGGCTCAAGGCAGAGTCTGCCTGAGTATCGAATTGAAGTACTATGGCTTCAAACCCGATTTAGCTGAGAAAGTTGTCGAACTACTTGATCGCCACTCTCCGTCCCAAGATACGAAGAGGTTTTTTGGTTTCGGCAAGCGTCGGAGATGTCACTAAACTCAACGTAAACTTTTTGAGCATTAGCAAATCATCTTTCACCGCCGAACTGCTCGAGAGAGCTCAGACTCGCAATATGCAATTAGCAGTCTGGACAGTGAATACCGAGGACGACATGTTTCGTCTCATGGTAGCAGGGGCGGAACTGATCGTCACCGATGATCCAGAGACAGCCATACGGGTTGCCAAACAATACCATGAACTTTCAGAATTAGAGTTACTACTTATTCGACTCCGCGAGTGGCTCTCGAAATAGCCGAAAGACCTCTCGACTTAGAATACTAATCAGATCACGACGAACTGCTTTCACGAAAGCGATAGCTTTTTTACCTCGCACCAGACTGACTGCTGATCTACCTGCTTTATGGTGAAATGACTAACCCAGCCTAGACGACCTGCTACAGATGCTAGTTACTCACCATGATCTCTCCGTAGGTAAGCAATTAGGTCGAGCAATTCGTCCTTCGTCAGAACATCGACCAGTCCTTCGGGCATCGGCGAGATTTTTGACGGAGAGGACTCATCAATATCCTCTCGCTGTATCGTTTCCGTCTTTCCGCTTATCGAATCAGTCTCGATAACCAATTGCGCACTGCTTACGCCAACCGTTCTTCCAGAAACAACAGTTCCGTCCTTAAGCAAATAAGATGTATTCAGGTACTTTGGATCAATTTGAGCTGAAGGTTGTAGTATAGACTCGAGCAAAGCGCGATTATCATACCTTTTGCCAACGCCTGTGAGATCTGGTCCAACCTGGGTTCCACGCTGTCCTACTCTGTGACACTTCAAACAGGATGCAGCCGCTAGTGCTACTTTTCCATTTTCCGTGGAGCGACTCAACAAATCCAATCCAGCAATGTCGTTTTCTAGGTCCTGAAGTGTCCATTTTTTCACGAATGGTCGATTACTGACCACTGTATCGGACTCTCCCTCAAGCGGCTTATCCAAAGCCTCAATTAATGAGAGTAGTTTCTCACGCTGTTCTATGTTCACTTTCGAAATGAAAGCTTCTATAAATTGCTTTCTGATCGTATCTAGCAGCTTACCTCCCTGGTAGCGACGACTTTGCTGCAACCAAACTAGCATCCTTCTTAAATCCTCTTCGCGCCAGCTCGCATTGGTTTGAATAAGCGTCTTTGCATACTGGAACTGTTCTTCCTGAGTTGCCGCCGTTTCCAATGCAGTTAAGCTTCGCTCAATAACATTTTCCGCTTCCCACTTCACAAGCAATTCCTGAAGTAACCAGTTCACAGGAAAATCTTGACTTGGAAATAAAGGATCTAAGTTTTTCTGAATCTTATCCTTCCATTCACCATCCAAGTCACCATGCCTGATGATAGTTAATTGCAATGCACGAAGAGGCACGACCATTTCCGATGGTGCCATTTTGTTCCAATCGCATGTCAGCATCGACTTGATAATCATAGGCTGATCAGATCGAGTGCCGATTCTCGCCAGAGCTATAAGTGCTCGTTGTGAAGCAAGTGAAGCACTTGTATCCGCCAGTCGTTTTAACCACGCTTCCTTGGGCTGACGTTCGAGAGCAACTCGAGCGGAGAACGCTAGCCACTCGTCATCACTCCCTAAGCATTCCCAAATAAAATCGAGCTGTGAAATATCGGGTTGTTCTTGTAGCACTTCCAATCGTTTTCGCAAGGAACGCGCCAATTCAGCTTTTTTTTCCGCAACAGCCCTAAGCTTTTCTTCGTTTACTTCAACGTTTTCGCTACCTTTGTTTTTCGCTTTAATACGATAGAGACCACTTTGCGAACCACGTCCTCCCGTAATGAAATAGAGCTGTCCGTCGGGACCAAATACCATATCACATACATTCAATGGCCCCCCCTCGGCAAATAGTTCAGCTTCAGCTTGATATGTCGCACCGCTAGGAGTAAGCGTCACAGCGAAGATACGACCTAATTGCCAATCGGCCATCAGTAACTTGTTTTGATACTTGCTGGGCCACTGACTACGGTGGCAACAGACCAGTCCCGTGGGAGACGAGTAACCTGTATCGAGAGTCGATGGAAGGGAATCAGGGAACCAAGCTGGCCATTTCCCAGTCCCCCAACGCCATCCGTATTCTCCTCCCCGAATTATGTGATTGAGTCGCGTCGGACGATACCAAGGTAAGCCAACATCCCATTCCATATCGGCGTCCCAGGTGAACATTTCCCCATCTTTATTGAAAGCCATGTCGACTTGATTTCGAAAGCCACCCGCCAGGACTTTCCACGACTTACCATCGGGATCAACCTGCGCGATGTATCCCACACGATTATCTTGACCGATATCGTTTTTATACGGCAATAACCAATCATTTTGCGGATCATGGTAATTCGACTGGGCAGACACTTCCGCCGGCATCACCACATCATTTCCAATAACGAAGTAGAGAAGGTTATCTGGTCCTAGGACAATCTGATTAGCGCCGTGCCCAAAGCGACTGTTGTACGGCAACCGCTGAAATAGCTCCTTCTTCTCATAAATTCCATCACCATCTTGGTCCATTAATCGATAGATTTCTTGACTATCTGTTGCACAGACATAGAGGGACCCATGTGCATAAAGGATTCCCCGAATATGTCGCATCGTCTCGGTACCAGCCAACCGTTCGAACGAGATATTCTCGCTGCCAGCGCTGAGTCCTAACCGAGCCACTCCTTTATCATCTAATCCAACAATCAAATCTCCTTCTGAATCAAAGGTCATGCTGATCCAGGAACTCTCGCCCTCTTGTGCTGATCGTAACAGCTCTACCTCGAATCCCTCCGCCACTCGAATAGAATCGGGAGAAGTCGCCTTGCGCTCTTCAGTGACATCGATACAACACGCAAGGCAAAGCAAGAGATACAGCATGACAATATCCTGTGTGATGGATTTCGCGATGTTCTTCTTGTGTGATTGTGACCCACTCCTCTTGCCCCGCCGTCCTCCTCAACAGTGATGTTGTTGGGACATCTGTTTGCGAATCCTG
>JAUMAI010000579.1:4965-11086 GCA_032116775.1 Pirellula sp.
CGAATGCAATTGTTCCTGCAAATAATAAGAGTCTGCTAATTACGTTTTCTATGGTTAAGAATCATGGATTGGCCCCACAGAAAGAGGTGCAATGTATTCTCCTGCTGCTCTCCAATCAACAAGCTTTCCCGAACTGACTGATTGAAGCAACATTCGCGCACTCCTTCCCGCGTTGATAGATCGGTAACCCTAAGGAGTTGAAGGTGTTGAGATGGTGCTTGGCCTGGTTTTCATAAGGGCAGTCTTTAAGGGGCAAGAGACAGTGATGCTTAATCCATGGCGATAAGCACTAAGCAACTGCTTTGATCGCTCTGCCAGCATCCTTCGTACCTCTCGACGCATCCCTTTAACTCGAGGTATTTTCATTGAGTCGTAGGCAGTTGTTTGATGTCTCATCCAAGCAATTACCGCCGCCTCAGCACGCTTCTCTATAGGAATACGTTTCGTACGAGCAACCGTACCGCTTCCTACTGGCGTCGCATGCTCCGTGACCGCCTTTGCTAGTGCATCCGCCAGCCGTTGATACCGCGGATCGAAGTTGAGAAAATCAATAACCGCTTGTAGAAAATCCTCAACATAACTTTCCTGTTGCTGCTGACGACGCTTCGCATCGGCTATTTTCTTTTTCGCGAAAGACTCCGTTTGCCTCTCGATAACAAGCTGCTGCTCGATAGATTCAATCGTGGCCGTGGGAGCGTAAACACCTCGAGAAAATAACTTACGCCCTTTCTTCTCCTGAACAATCCAATGGGGACCTGCCAATTTAACTCGCCGAGTTAATGCAGCATCACCAGGAGGCAGCAGTCTCCAGCCTTTCGGGACTGGATGAATTTTCCCCTGCGAGCAGCGAACACAACCATCATTTGGACCAGGCAAAAACACATTACCAGAATCTTGACTCATCGTATCAACATCCCTGTCGATCTCAGCCGTTGGATCAATGCCTGAAATGGAAACAGAATTGCAAATGAACCAACAAAAGAATTCGACGCAATTAAATCATAATGTCATTCGAAGCAGGTCTAACAACAATAAAATATGGTTACGCCAGGAGATTACTCATAACTTTTCCATGAACATCAGTAAGTCGGAAATCTCGTCCTTGGTAACGATAAGTGAGCCTTTCATGGTCGAAACCTAGGCAATGTAAAATGGTTGCATGTAAGTCGTGAATATGAATCGGATCCTGAACAATGTTGTATCCATAGTCATCTGTCTCGCCAACAACGGCTCCGGCTCTCATCCCTCCACCAGCTAACCACATGGAAAAACAACGTCCATGATGATCACGTCCATAATCATCCTGAAGTGATCCTTGACTGTAAACCGTTCTTCCGAACTCACCTCCCCAAATGACCAATGTATCATCGAGCATCCCACGCTGCTTTAAGTCCGCAATCAGCGCGCTCTGAGGTTGATCAATATCCTGGCATTGCTTGGGAATGTTGCTTGGTAGATTGCTATGCGTATCCCAACCACGATGATAGAGCTGAACAAAGCGTACCCCACGTTCCGCTAAACGCCTTGCCATAAGACAATTAGCAGCAAACGAGCCAGGTTTCTTAGCTTCACTACCATACAACTCAAACGTTGATTCTGGCTCATCCGACAAATCAGTCAATTCGGGTACACTAGCTTGCATACGAAAAGCCATTTCGTACTGTTCGATTCGGGTTGAAATCTCTGGATCTCCATCCTGAATCTGCTGAAGCCTGTTCAATTCCGACAGTTTATCCAACATTTGCCTGCGTAAGTTGCGATCGATTCCGGCAGGATCATTGAGATAGAGCACTGGATCAGCTCCACTGCGCAATTTGACCCCTTGGTGACTCGATGGCAGGAATCCAGCTCCCCATAAGCGATCTAGCAGTCCCTGATTGGCGTCTCGCCCTGAGCCGTGCGAAATCATTACAACAAAGGAAGGAAGCTCGTCCGCTTCACTGCCTAAGCCATAGCTTAACCAAGCACCTAAGGATGGTCGCCCCGGCTGTTGCGAACCTGTTTGCATAAAGGTGATAGCAGGATCATGATTAATCGCCTCAGTGTTCAGCGAACGGATGATGCAAAGATCGTCCGCTATCTTACCGGTCTTCGGCAAGAGCTCGCTAAACCATGCACCGTTACTTCCATGTTGCTCAAATTTAAACTTTGGAGCAACGACAGGAAAACTTTTTTGTCCGGACGTCATCCCGGTCAGGCGTTGGCCCTGCCGAATACTATCTGGCAATTCGGTCCCGTGTAGCTCTTTCAGTCGTGGCTTATAGTCCATCAGCTCCAGTTGTGATGGGCCACCTGATTGAAAAAGATAAATAACGCGTTTCGCCCGCGCCGCAAAATGCGGAGGCTTTACCCCAGCAAACGCTTGAGGCGTATTTCCCTGCTGACTTAGAGCCGAATAGGCCACAGCACCAAGCAGTGATTTGCGAAGGAAATCGCGACGAGATCCTGAATCAAGAACACTTTTAAGGCTCTTCATTTCTTACCTCTTTGAAATGGTCTCATCCAAGTTCAGTATCGTACTGGCTACGATGGTCCAACTCGCCAATTCGGCTGGGTCAAGTCCCGCATTTGCAGGAAGAGTGCCTATACGATTGATCTGCTCCACGCGCGAAGGGTTCTTTGCAAATTCCTGTCGCGACATTTCTAGCAACTCAAACATAAGAGCAGTTTCCTCCGCTCGAGGCTTCCGAGCTAACGCACGCAAGTAACCGATTTCCAAACGAAGCGTATCCTCTGAGGCATTAAGGAGCATTTTCTCAGCGAGTAAACGGGCCGCTTCTACGTAGGTTGGATCATTCATCAAAACGAGCGACTGCAATGGAGTGTTAGTTCGGGAACGTCGCGCGACGCATACTTCGCGATTTGGGGCATCAAAACTAACCATTGCAGGCGGTGGGCAAGTACGTTTCCAAAATGTATACATGCTGCGGCGAAAAAGTCCTTCGCCCTGATCTGGTATGTATTTTCCTCTCCGCTCGACAGTCACATCTTCCCATAAACCTTCCGGTTGATATGGCTTGACGCTTGGACCTCCTACCTTAGGACTTAAGACTCCAGCAATGGCGAGCGCATTATCGCGAATCATTTCAGCAGGTAATCGATAACGTGGTCCTCGGGCTAACCAACGATTTTCGGGATCAGAAGCATATTGATCTGCTGTTATCGTGGAGGCTCTTTGGTATGTCTTTGACATCACGATCTGCTTCTGAAGTTGTTTGATATTCCATCCATTTTTCACGAGACTTGTGGCCAATAAATCAAGCAATTCAGGGTGCGAAGGAAATTCTCCGGTAATCCCGAAATCTTCCGTCGTCTTCACTAATCCCGTCCCAAAGAAATTCTCCCACAACCTGTTTACGGCAACACGTGCCGTCAAGGGATGCTTGGGATGTGTGAGCCACTGAGCGAACTCAAGTCGATTAGAGGGTGCCAGATCTGTAAAACTTCTCAGAACTCCTGGAACATTTGCGGTTACCTTTTCCGTTGGTTGATCATATTGCCCACGATTCAGTATGAAGGTCTCTCTGGGCGGAGACATCTCTCTCATAACCATCACGGCAGGAAAAGCATCTAGTACCTGCTGCTTTTCCTGTTCTTTGCTCTTCATGGTGGACTCCAACGCTTGGTAGTCCGTATCAATTTTTTGCAGATAAATCTTTATCGCCAAACTCCGTTGCTCTTCCGTCCAGTTTTCTTTCGGCGTGCGAACCCAATCTATGATCCTCGATATAGGTTTATCATTGAACAGTTCTTGGACCTGCAGTTCGTTAAGAGTACTTTCGAAAATTTTTAGTTCATCGATTCTCCCTTTGAATGGCAGCGACTTCTGCCGCAAACCTAGTCGTAGGGGTTGCTTGTTCGTTATCGTATCTTTCAAGCTGTTATTTTGAACTTCGAGAGTTGCCGCTTTGCCATTGATATAAATTCGCACAGAATCGCTTTTCCGCGAGCCATCGTACGACAGAACGATATGGTGCCATTTATCTGCCTCAAGCACCTCTTTCGTTGATACTTTCAATGCATTATCAGGCCAACGATGAATCATATGGCTTACTAGTTTGCCATTCTCCAATAACAGGTCATACCCTCGGTAAGCCGACTCTTCGTCCATCTTGGAAAGGACCGCCATTCCGCCATTTACCTGTGGATTAACCCAAACACTGATCGAGAAAGGCTGTGTGCTTTCAAAGCCGGCTATATCTCCGAGTCGAAGATGACTATCGCCAGCGAGGCCAAGAGATGTTCCCAAATGCCCTTCAAGCCAGTGCAGAGTTCCTTCGGACTCGCTTTTTAACTCTTTATTGACTAGATCTAGCGTGAAGTCCTTCGGCTGCGCATCGAGGTTTGTTGCCGAATTATCTGCTGGATTATCTAAGGGGAAATGGTGGAGCATTTTTCCACCGAACTTTTCCTGAATTGCGGCATCATCTTTTTCGAGTAGCCATTGTTGAAGCAATGCCGGAGCAGTGGACTCTTTCTCTCGGAGCTTATCTTTTAGCAGCATAACCTCCTCATCTAGCTTCGCGATCTTATCCGCTTGCTCGCTCGTCGGGATGCGTATAAACGGCTGTGCTGCCACGAAATTGCTATAACCGGCTTGTTTTTCGTCGAGGTTGTTAAACAGGGCGTAGAATTGAAAATACTCTTTCTGCGAAATGGGGTCATATTTATGATCGTGGCACCGCGCACACTGCATGGACAAGCCAAGGAAGACAGTGGCCGTGGTATGAACTCGATCCGCCACATATTCGACCCGATATTCCTCGGGAATAATCCCACCTTCAGTGTTGTGGCCTTGATTCCTTAGAAAGCCGGTTGCAATAAGCTGTGATTCAGTTGGATTGGGTAGTAGATCGCCAGCTAATTGTTGGATAACGAATTGATCGTAAGGCATGTTTTGGTCGAACGCCTTGATGACCCAGTCACGCCACGGCCACATAGTTCGGTCTTCGTCGTTATTGTAGCCGTTGGTATCTGCATATCTTGCTAAGTCAAGCCACTGACTTGCCATACGCTCGGCGTGCGTTTTTGACGCCAGAAGTCGATCAACAACTTTTTCAAATGCAGCAGGCGAAGAATCAGCTAAGAAATCATCTAATTCCTGAACTGATGGTGGCAAGCCAGTTAGATCAAGCGAGACTCTTCTTAATAAGGTGGCTTTATCAGCGTCGGGATTCGGGACGATTTTCTGTTTTTCAAGTTCCACAGCAACTAAATTGTCGATACGCTCACTAACCATTTCCCTCTTATCGATCGAAGCGACTAGATCGCCGAGAGGAGCAAAAGCCCAATGACCTTCGTATTCGGCACCTTGCTCAATCCACTTCTCCAGTAATTGCTTTTGCTGCGCATTCAGTGGTTTTTTTGTCTCCGGGGGTGGCATCACTACGTCATCTTTAGTCGAGTTGATTCTAGAGACAAGCTCGCTCTGCTCTTTATCGCCGGGAGTAATAGCGTGTGAAGATATGGCCGCATCACGAAGGTCGAGTCTTAGTTCAGCGGCCCGCCCTTTTTCGTCAGGTCCATGGCAACTCCAGCAATGATTGGCCAGAATCGGCTGTATGTCGCGCAGAAAATTAACGCGTGACTTGTTTGAACCATCTTCTTGAGCCTGAACTGGTTCAACTACCCCTAGAGCCACATAGGCTAAAACCAAACTCCATATTACAGTGCGTAAAAAAGGTACGCTAAATTGCACCGTGCTGGCTATCGACTGAGACAGTAATACAGGGAATGTCATAGGCGGGACCTCTACAAGAATGGGGGCATGACCCCATTTTAACTTCTCGCCAGCCAAAGTAACAGGTAAGCCAGATAACGACTTTCCTCTGCTAAGAAAACATGGGCGATTTTCCCTGAAAACACCAATTAATGAAGGTTCTTCTGTAACCAAGCGATTGCATCTTCTTGCATCGGTAAGGTGAATTGATGTGGAGCATCATAAAACCTAGCGGAGAACGTGGAAGGAGTACCGGCTTTTTCATAAGCCGCTTTTATTTGAGAAACAGAATCTCGCATACCTTCTATGGTAAATAAACGATCCTGAGAGCATTGCTGAACCATCAACGCCCGCGGCATTGCAAGTGACGCGACATCGGGTAAATCCAGAAACTGATGAAGA
>JAUMAI010000580.1:0-2139 GCA_032116775.1 Pirellula sp.
TCACCCGTCACTGCTTTGTCAGCAGCAGCAGATGTTCTCGTTTCGCGAAGATCCGAATTCTCTGAACGAAATCAACAAGCAATCGACATCATGCAGAAACAGATCGAACGCTTTGACAGAACCGTTCTTGATCTGCTGGAACTTTCCCGGCTTGATGCCAAAGTTGCGGACCATGAGACCGAGGACATTCAACTCAATGACCTCATCAGTCGCATCATGCATCGGTATGGCTTTGGTGATGTTCCATTTATCAGTTCGGTGAAAACATCCGACGGTGAAACACGAGCCGATGACGAAACTCGGCTTGACAGAAGACGCATTGAGCGCATCTTGGTGAATCTTCTAGAAAACGCCCGGGATCATGCCAACGGAGCCACAAGGGTGACACTCAGCAGCGATGGAAATACATTTACACTCGCAGTACACGACGCCGGACCTGGAGTTTTAGTGACCGAACGTAATCAAGTTTTTGATCGCTTTGCACGCGGAACCGCATCACGAAACAGCAAAGGCAGCGGTCTCGGCTTAGCAATAGTGAGAGAACACGCTCGAGCGCTTCACGGCAGTGCTCATGTAGAGGAATCCAGTGAGGGTGGTTCGAGTTTCGTCATCACATTCGCAAGGACCGAAAGTTACACATGATGAACCGCCTGATTCCATTCAAGTTTTGTGCGCTATGCATTGTGCTTGCTTCGTGCGCTGTACCGAAGTCTGGAGCAGTTGATGAGATCAACTCAAAGGACATTCCCTTTGGGCTTAACTCTCCAGAAACATCGGCACCTGCAACCACGACTTCAGTGGTACTGACCTCTCCGTTAACGGGGTCTACATTTGAACAGGCTGATCTGTACTTTGTAGACGGTTCTTCGCTTGAGCGTGTGCGACTCGAGATTCCTTCCCCAACAGATCTACAAGGAGTTTTCGCAGCATTGGTTGCAGGGTTGCCCGATCCTGCCCACACCAAAGTGAAAACTCTTCTGCCTGTCGATTTTGCGGCGGTGATCGAAGTTGAAGGCGGAGTGGCAAACGTAAATGCAAAGCGCGTTTACCTGGATTCGATTAAACCCAACGAGCAACGTTTAGCGATTGCTCAAATAGTGCTCACACTCACCAGCCAACCCGGCATCGGGCAAGTGACATTCAGCGTTGGAGGCAAAGCAATCGGTGTTCCGCGTGGTCGCGGCGACATTGCAGGAGCAGGAACTCCCGTGACATTCGACGACTACAAAATGTTGATTGCGAAATAGCTAGTAGCCAAGTCGCTCAACGCGGTCGGGTCGCTGCTGCCAGTTCTTGTCGACAACTACAGCCAACTCGAGGTACGTGCCTTTTGGCAACTGCTTGCGAACGGCAGTTCCCACTTCTTTCAACAACAAACCACCCTTGCCAATAACCATTCCCTTTTGGCTATCACGCTCAACAACAATTTCGCAACGAACTTTGTTGTCTTCCCATTCGGTAACGCGAGTAGCAATGGAGTACGGCAGTTCATCAAAGGTAAATGCAAGTAATTGCTCGCGAACAAGTTCGGCGACCCATTCGCCAGGAGAAGTTTCAGTCGTCATCTCTGTTGGATACAGCTGTTCACCTTCAGGAAGCAACTTTCCTAGGTGCTCCCCAAGCTCTGCAACCCCAGCGCCTGTCTGCGCGCTCACTGGGAAATATTCTGATGCTCCAAGTTCACTCAGTTTTGTTAACTGCTTCAATATCTGTTGCGGCGAAGCTCGGTCTATCTTGTTCAAAATGACAATGGCTTTCGACATGTCAATGTGGCTCGCCACCCATTGATCACCAGAGCCAAATGGTTGTGTGGCATCGATGACCAAGCACACAACATCCACATCCTTTGTCGACTCCAAAGCAGTGGCATTAACACGTTCTCCCAAGGCACTTACAGCCTTATGCAAGCCGGGAGTATCAACGAAGATGATTTGATAATTATCCTTGGTCACGACTCCACGAATTCGCGTACGCGTAGTTTGTGGTTTATCGGAAACAATGCTGACCTTCGCTCCACATAAGGCATTGACCAGAGTTGACTTACCAACATTTGGGCGGCCGACTAGTGAAACAAAGCCTGAGCGCATATGTACAGGCTAGTTCTGCAAGAATGAAACGGTGCAGAACATCAATTGGAAG
>JAUMAI010000581.1:0-1903 GCA_032116775.1 Pirellula sp.
GGTGGTATTTCTACGATTCAATCATCGTCACCCTAGCCGCTCCTGTATGCGACTTAAGAGCCGCGCAACAATCAGGAGCTGCAAGTTGCGGAGCTTTGTACATCAGTGGCGTTCTTGGTCCGCTGGATCTGCAAATCAAGGTTGCGTTGCTGACCGGAATTATCGTCTCGGCCCCATTCTGGCTCTATCAGTTGTGGGCTTTCATCGCACCTGCGCTTCATAGAAAAGAAAAACGGACGAGCGTTATGTTCGTCTCTGCTGCAACACCATTTTTTGCCATGGGAGCAACACTTGGCTATTTCATTCTTCCCGTTGCGATTAAAGCTTTGTTTGGCTTTACACCAGATTCGATAAGCAACTTGGTGAGATTTGATGATTACTTAGATTTCGTTCTTAGAGTTATTCTCTTTGTCGGCCTAGCTTTCGAGTTACCAATCTTTCTATTGACCTTCAATTTAATTGGGTTTCTTCGCGGTAAGACAATTTTGAAACCCTGGCGAATTTGGATATTTACAATTTTCTTCTTTGTAGCCGCTCTTTCACCAACTGCAGATCCGTTGAGCATGGTCCTCTTATCTGGCCCACTAATTCTTTTCTACTTTATGGCGGGTTCTATAGCGGTTCTGGTCGATCGACGACGCGATAAGAAAGCCGATTCTGTAGAAACCGATAGCTCTTCGATTGAAGCACCAACATCCATTAAGGAATAGCCGATAGGGTCATCCCATGTGGGCTTTGGTGATCAACCCTGTAGCAGGTCAGGGAAAAGGGACCACGGTCGGAACATATGTTGCAGGATGGCTCTCGCAACGAAAGATTCCATACACCATAGTTACTGGTAACTCATCAGTGTCACTTGGTGATCATCTCTCACACTTCATAGAAAAGTTCCCTGAAGCTCAAGGCGTTATTGCCGTTGGGGGAGATGGACTTTTGCACAACATTTTGCAAGTTTTAGTACCCGCTCAAATACCACTAGCTGTTCTTCCGGCAGGTACGGGAAATGATTTTGTCCGTACCTTAGGTTGGGATTTGGAGTCGTTTGACGCGCAATTGCAGGCAATCACAACGCTTGCACCCTCATCGGTTGATCTGGGCTTGGTCGATGGCGAATGGTTTGCCGCGATCTTGTCGACAGGATTTGATTCCATAGTCAATGAAAAGGCCAACACCATGTCCTGGCCCAAGGGTCCGATGAAGTACAACGCTGCTATTGCTATTGAACTTCCTAGATTCAAGCCCCGCCACTACGAGATAATCCTGGATGATCGAACAATTTCTACCGAGGCAATGCTCATTGCGGTATCCAATGGCCGTTCCTACGGTGGAGGCATGTTGGTCTGTCCGTCGGCAAACATTTGCGATGGCCTTTTTGATGTGATGGTGTTGCATCCGGTGTCGACAATTGAATTCATCAAAGTTTTTCCAAGGGTGTTTGCAGGAACACATGTATCTCATCCGGCCGTCGAAATAGTTCGCAGCCGAAGCGTGCGAATCGAATCAAAAGCGGTTGCTTATGCAGATGGCGAAAGAATCGGACAATTACCAATAGCTGCTGAATGTATCCAGGGTGTTTTGAAAACCTGGGTAGCATGACAACGCCCGCCGAACGTTATGCAGCCGCCAAATTGAGAGGTCAGCATCCGGTAACGACAGAATTCTTACTCACCTTTGATTTCGAATTTGATCCATTTCAAGTGACAGCCTGTCATGCTGTTGAGGATGGAAAAGGCGTTTTGGTGGCAGCACCTACCGGAGCAGGTAAAACGGTTGTCGGTGAATTCGCCGCATTCTTTGCTTTGCAAGCTGGTAAGAAGTGTTTCTACACGACACCAATAAAGGCGCTATCAAACCAAAAATACTCGGAATTTGTCGCAAAGTTTGGCGAAGATCGCGTAGGCCT
>JAUMAI010000582.1:0-2930 GCA_032116775.1 Pirellula sp.
TGGCTTGATCAATTGCGGTGTGCTCGTAAATGACAAAGGTTCAAACATCGGCCAGCCCACATACCGTTGGGAATATGCACCGAGGAATAAAGGTTTTGTAACAATCAAAATAGAGGAGGTTCTATGACACGTAATCAGATCGCATCACGACTCGCAAAACTAGAGGGCGGAAAATCATGGTTCTAACAGAGCGGCAAATGAACCGATTCAAGCACGGCTATATCGTTAACGAAAAAACAGGTTGTTGGGAATGGGCATCCGCTCGTTATCCAAACGGGTTTGGGCTATTGAACGCAGGTCCAAAAATTTTGTTGGCGCATAGTGTGTCCTGTATTTTAAAGCACGGGAAAATCCCTAAAGGGAAAGTTGTATGTCATAAATGCGACAACAAACCGTGCGTTAACCCCGAACATCTTTTCATAGGAACTCAAGCCGAAAATTTGGAAGACATGAAAAATAAAGGCAGGGGTTCTGATGGCGAAAAGAATGGGATGGCGGTGCTATCGCCTAGAAGCGTTCGGCTTATTCGCCTCATCCGTAAGTTTGGTGATTTTACTTACGAGGAAATTGCAGCTTTGTTCGGCGTAAGCTACACGTGCGTTCAATTGATTGTGTCAAAGAAGGGCTGGAAAAATGTCTAAGAAGATGCGCGAGAAGGCCGCGAAGAAAAAAGCGAGAGGTAAGTAATGGTCGGCAATGGTTCATGGCATTATCCAAATAGGCGAGTAGGCGACTACTCTAGAATCGAAACGATCAAGCGCGCATGGTTTCCGGTGTGGACCAACAAAGGTCCGCGCTGGCTTGTGCTTGTTCGGCGCGTATCAACTATCGAGTCATCATGGGACCCAAAAGAAGGCACAAGCATCTGGGATTTTCTAGGGCTCACGTCTTGTTCAGAGCAAGAAGTTATTCGGTATGAGGTGCTGACATGACAGACAACGACGCGCGCGAGAAAGCTGCGAAAGATTTTGTGCGAGATTGGCCAAACGAAAGCTATCACAAGAATGATATGGCCTCGCCGTTTGAAGCAGGCTGGCAAGCGGCACTCGATGGACCGGCGGTGAAGGCGCTTGTGGAAGCGTTGACTAAAATCAAAGACGTGCTTGATGAACATGGCATTGCGCCGACCGACATGATGTTGCTTGCAGAGGCTACCAATGCAATCGCAGCGTTTGAGAAATGCAGAGGTGAGATGTGAAAACTGAAATCAGACCATGGTGGCCAGGTGAACACCGAGTTGAAAAATATATGCCGCGTGTAAGCCAAGCAATCGCCAGACACTTACCATCGGGTTCTCGTGAGGCGACTGATATTTACAATCGTGCATACGAGGCAGTTTATGAGGCCATCAAGGAACTGAAGCGCAAGCTTGATGTCGCGGTGTCGGCGCTGGAGAACTTTGCTAGCTTTGGCAGTCTTGAAGCTGAAGACGCGCTTAAGCAGATCAGCGACTAAGCAGCGACTCACTTCCGCTCATTCTCACGAGCCCAAGCCCGCAGGTCATCATTCACCTTAGGTGCTCGCAAGCTGTGAGCGGGCCGACTAAAGATCCCAGCACCATGGGGCCGTGGCGGAGGTGTAGGGCGATCACTGGGCACGACTCGAGACTTAGTCTTGCGGGTCATTTTGCGATAAAGCGCAAGGCTTGATTCACAGATTAGAAATCCAATGCCTGCACCAAGGCCCGCTGCGAGAAACTCATTCATAGCTCATGCTCCTATTTTAAACTCATCTTTTAATAGACTAATCATCACGGCATCAATGTACTTGCCGTCACGGTAATAGAACTGCCGCCGCTTTCCCTCTTCAACAAAGCCTACGGTCTTAAACCGCTGCAATGCAGGGTTACCGCTAAAGACCTCGCCCCATATACAGTTTAGGTTTAGAGTTTCAAACCCACGTTTGCATAGTAGCTTCAAAGCCGGGATGCCGTAGCCAGCGCATTGAAAGTCAGGCGCTATATAAAGCGAAAACTCAGCCCGGCGGTTGATGTAATCAATCGAGGTTAGACCGCACACACCTATCGGCTGACCCGTGCCGTCAGCATTCGGGCGCATGACGACATACATCTTTGTTGATGGATTGTTATGCAGACTTTGAAACCACGCCTCATGCTGTTCCTCAGTGATGGGCTCAAACTGCCGACACCAACGATAGATGGCTGGCAGGTTACGCCACTTGCGCAGGAGCCGCAGGTGCTCACGCTTCACGGGCCATAGATCAAGGCTTGATAATGATGGACTCATCGATTGTGATCTCCAGAATCTTTTTACAGATATCAAGCAACGTCGCTGGACCATTAAGCCCTAGGTCAGTAGAGATAAATTGGCTGATCTCTTCGTTAAGCTTTTCCTGATGGCGCTTAATCGTTTTATCTTTTTCGATTAACTGAGAGAGTTTTTCTAGAAGTTCCATTCGTTTGTTCATGCGGCTTGCCTCACTTTTTGTGCAAAAGGTGACGCCGGAGGTTCACCCTCTAGCTTCACTTGGTTATTTTTAATCTTAAGTAAAATATCTTTGCAGGTCGATATGACTGAGTCCTTCATTCCTAGGTGCTGAAAGCCTATGAACCATGAGGGGCCAAATAGGATGCCAGCTCGTGCCGACTCTTGCCAGAAGAGGGCCTTAGTCATCGGATCACCTGCGAACACGCCGCGAGTAGGGTAGCCATCGATCCGCAAAGCCTCAGGCCATATGGCATTGAACTCTTCTAAGAACTGCTTACCCTCAAGCCACAATTGCTCAAGCTTGAATTTATTGTGCAGCATCTCACACGTCTTACGGAATACAGCGAGCGAGATGAGCTCACCTGCCGTAGTGCTCGAGACAAACCACTCCTTGCCGTCACCGATATGCTCGGCTAAGCCTACGCACGCTAGCGGTAGCCCTGAGGCCATAGCCTTACCGAGGCAGATAATGTCTGGATGGAT
>JAUMAI010000582.1:2940-4245 GCA_032116775.1 Pirellula sp.
ATGGATGCCAGAGTCTTTAGAGAAGGTGAGTCCAGGCCAGCGAAAGCCCGTGATCACTTCGTCAAAGATTACGAGTGCTCCGACTTCGTGGCACTTTCTTATAAGTTCTGTCAGATACGCTTTTCGTGCTTCGGAGTATTCGATGCCGATTGGTTCGACGATGACCGCTGCGACTGATTCATTGATCTCTGAGAGGTCGGTGAACTTTCGGATGCAGTCACGAGCAGGCACTCCGACGGCGGGGGCGGATAGGCTGACAAAGTCATCGGGCCAGCCATGATAGCCATCGGACAAGATGAGGTCTCGGCCCGTGTGGGCTCGCGCGATTCTGATAGCTGCACTTGTCGCCTCAGAGCCAGTTTTAAGAAATCTAACTTTCCGAACAAACGGCACACGGTCTTTAATAAGTTCCGCACACTCGACCTCCATTGTAGAACCAAGCGAGTAGAGCCAACCGCGCTTTAATTGCGCTTCGATAGCTTGTCGAATGCTTGGATGCCCATAACCAAAAAGATTGGTGCCATTAGCGCAACAAAAATCAATATATCGCTTGCCATCGATGCCATAGACATAGGGCCCTTCGCCGTGTGTGACGTGTGTGGGTGTGACACCCTTAATGAATGTTTCAATGCGTTTAGAGTTTGTGAGAGACCCTTGAGCAATTGCGGTCTGAGCCCTGCGGTGCCATTCAAAAGCCATCATCGCCCCGATCTATAATAAAGAGGATCATCACCGAAAAGCCCAAAAGCGTGAGCATCACTAAGCCATCACAGTTCATAAACATCTGATCCAAATAGCCTGCGGGCTATGTCCATCTTGCCTTGGCGCTTGTGATAATACTCACGCATACGATTTAGATCCTCTGGCGTATCGACACTCATTTTCATGTTTGAGGTATCGATTTTCATAGTGACTAAGGCTTGCGAGAGATTCGCCGGACGCTCGCGCCGAATGGCTGAGGTCACGTGCTCACGGTCACTAGGGCTTACGGCATACTGATCAAGCCAGGCGATGGCCTTACGTGATAGCACCTCACAGTCAAAGCCATCGGCAATGAAGCGTGAGGTTTCCTCAACGTTTGAGACATAGTCGTAATGATTAAATGCTGCGACGTGAATGTGCTTAGCGATAACAAAGTCTAGGATGAGCGGGCAATCTGACGTGAGCCGCACGATATAGTCGCAATCAGTCATGCGTTGAGCGGTAACAAACCGAGTTAGCACATCCTCCTCTGGACCGCCGATCATGATGGCGCCACTTGATCTGAAGGCCTTTAGTAACTCATCGTCGTTATCTGGGTGAAGG
>JAUMAI010000583.1:0-791 GCA_032116775.1 Pirellula sp.
CAATGTAACCGAATACTGGGTTGGAGGAGATATTCCATGGATGAGCTCAGGGGAAGTCAATAAAGGTGTGATTTTCGATACGGAAAAGAAAATCACCCGATCTGGTTTCGAATCTTGTAGCACCAAAATAGTACCTGCGAATGCAGTAGTTATTGCCCTTGCTGGGCAAGGCAAAACTCGTGGAATGGTTGCAAGAACCCGTATAAGCCTCTGTACAAACCAATCTTTGTGTTCAATTATCTGCGAAGACGGCATTGATAGTGACTATCTCTATTATTTTCTTTCGACACAGTATCAGCGATTAAGGGGAATTTCAGCCGGCGATGGAGGGCGTGGAGGTCTGAATCTTGCTATGATAAGAGGATACCGCATCCCAGTTCCTTCCCTCGAGATCCAGCGTGAGATTGTGAACATTCTCGACAAATTCACCCAGTTGGAGGCGGAGTTGGAGGCGGAGTTAGTCGTGCGTAATCGTCAGTATCGCCATTATCGGGATCAGTTGCTGAGTTTTGAAGGGCGTGAGGATGTGAAGTGGGCGAGGTTGGGCGAGTTCGCACATCTCGTCAGAGGAAATGGACTACCCAAATCTGACTTCGTTGAGTCAGGAATTGGTGCCATCCACTATGGGCAGATTTACACTCATTATGGGATATGGGCGACTCGAACGAAATCATTCGTTACGGCGGGAACAGCAGCAAAACTTGCAAAAGTAGATCCTAGTGATATTGTTATCACGAATACGAGTGAGAACATTGAAGACGTCGGGAAAGCGGTTGCTTGGATAGGAACCG
>JAUMAI010000583.1:801-4139 GCA_032116775.1 Pirellula sp.
CAAGTTGTGACCGGCGGTCATGCAACTGTCATTAAGCACAACCAACATCCAAAATGTCTTGCTTACTGCTTCCAAACTGAATGGTTCAATCAATCCAAGCGGAAATTAGCTATTGGCACGAAGGTCATTGACGTATCTGCAAAGAGTCTCGCCAAAATTGAAATGCCGATACCAACACTTAAAGAGCAAGCTCATATCGTCTCCATCCTCGACCGCTTCGATGCGTTGGTGAATGACCTGTCGAGTGGCTTGCCGGCAGAGATTCAAGCCCGTCGGCAGCAGTATGAGCATTACCGAGACCGATTATTGAGCTTCAGGGAGGCGGTGTGACAGAATCCGAACTTGAGGCTTTTGCAGTGAAGCACATTTACTACGAAATCTGGATGCTACTCGAGTCTTGTCGCGAACGGATGGAGAATTCTACGAGATACAATCGAGTCGTAAATAATGCTTTGCATAATTCTTTCGCGATGCATGCTCGAAATCTTGATGACTTCTTGTCCAGCGTGAGCGGAGGGGTGCGTTCAAAAGATGAATATGGTGTGACGATTAATTGGCAAGAACCAGTTTGGCGCAAACAAATCAATCGTAAAGTGGCGCATCTACTGCGCAATCGAAAATCAGGTGATGACGTTTCTGACGCAATTGACATGCCAGCAATCATTCATGACATTGGTATCGGATTGCTAAAGTTTTATGATGCTTTACCTTCCGATCGGAAAACTTGGTTCGAGGTGATACCGACTACATTCAGGCCCAAAGAAGATTCATGAGCGATACCCCACTTCCATACCACTTCGAGCCGATCGCGATCTCTGACGAGAGCACTGTGGTGGCGGAGTATTTGCGGGATGATGGGGAACGCTATTCCTCGTATCAGAGCGAGGCTGAATTGGAGCGAGAGTTCATCGCACAATTGAAAAGACAGGCTTATGAGTTTTTGACCATCACCTCTGAAGTGGGGCTTGTGGCGAATCTTCGACGGCAATTGGAAACTCTCAATTCTGTCCATTTCAGTGATTCGGAATGGGAACGGTTCTTCAGTACCTGCGTTTCGAGTGCGAATGACAGCATCCTTGAGAAAACCGCAAGGATCCAGGAAGACCATGTCCAGCTGCTAAAACGCGATGATGGGACCGTCAAGAACATCACGTTGATCGACAAGCAGAATGTTCACAACAACCGCTTGCAGGTCATCAATCAATATGAAGCGGAGGGTACCCGCAAGAACCGGTACGATGTCACCATCCTGGTCAATGGATTTCCGCTGGTGCATGTCGAACTCAAACGACGAGGTGTGGATATCCGCGAGGCATTCAACCAAATCGACAGATACCAACGTGATACGTTTTGGTCCGGGTCTGGTCTATTTGAGTATGTTCAGCTGTTCGTCATCAGCAACGGCACTCTGACCAAATACTACAGTAACACGGTTCGGGATGGACATCTGAATGAACAACGTCGTTCCTCCCGCAAAAGCAAGACATCCAACAGTTTCGCATTCACAAGTTGGTGGGCGGATGGTAAAAACCGATCCATCACCGATCTGCACGGATTCACTAAGACCTTTTTCGCGAAGCACACCCTGCTGAATGTGCTAACCAAGTATTGCGTGTTCGATGTGGACCGCAAGTTGCTTGTGATGCGTCCTTATCAGATCATGGCGGCTGAACAGATCCTTCAACGCATTGCCACATCGACCAACCAAAGGCAGTTGGGTAAGATTTCAGCTGGCGGGTACATCTGGCACACAACAGGAAGCGGAAAAACCCTTACGAGTTTCAAAACGGCGCAATTGGCGCGTGGATTGTCGAATATCGACAAGGTGCTGTTTGTCGTGGATCGCAAAGACTTGGATTACCAAACCATGCGGGAGTATGAGAGGTTTGAGAAGGGAGCAGCCAACTCGAATACCTCCACTGCGGTGCTCCAGAAACAGTTGGAAGATCCGAATGCGAGAATCATCATCACCACGATCCAAAAGCTGAGCCGTTTCGTCGCATCCAACAAGAAGCATGACATTTATAATGCTCACGTCGTTGTAATCTTTGATGAATGCCACCGTAGCCAGTTCGGAGACATGCATGCCGAAATCACTCGGCGTTTCAAACGCTACCATCTGTTTGGCTTCACTGGTACGCCAATCTTTGCAGAAAACGCAGGATCTACCGGCAATCCTTTGCGTCGGACCACAGAACAGGCTTTCGGAGACAAGCTCCATACCTACTCCATCGTCGATGCGATCAATGACAAGAATGTGTTGCCGTTCCGAATCGATTACATCAATACAATCAAAGCCAGCTCTTCGATCCGAGATAAGCAAGTCAAGTCCATCGATACCGAAAAGGCGCTCCAAGACCCTGAGCGAATCCGCAAAGTGGTCGCTTACATTCGCGAGCACTTCGATCAGAAAACCAAGCGAACCGGCAATGCGAGCTATTTGAATGCCACCATCGCGAATGTGTCAGAAGTGATTTCGAGCAGGCTTCGTGTTCAAGAGAAACGGGAAGTCAAGCGGTTAAATGGGTTCAATTCCATATTCGCCACGTCCAGCATCGATGCTGCCAAGTTGTACTTCACCGAGTTCACTTCCCAACAAAAAGACCTACCCGTCGCACAACAACTGAAAATCGGCCTGATCTACAGCTTCTCGGCGAATGAAGAGGTGGAGGGTGGGTTACCGGATGATGAGGATTTCGATGCCGATGGGTTGGATCAAAGCTCCAGGGACTTTTTGGATTCCGCCATCCGTGGGTACAACACGATGTTCGGGACCAATTATGACACCAGTGCCGAGAAATTCCAGAACTACTACAAAGATGTGTCCCTGCGCCTGAGGAACCGGGAACTGGACATGGTGATCGTTGTGAACATGTTCCTCACCGGCTTCGATGCGACGACTCTGAATACTCTCTGGGTAGATAAGAACCTCAAGTCACATGGTCTGATCCAGGCATTTTCACGTACCAACCGGATCCTGAATTCAGTCAAAACCTACGGGAACATCGTCTCATTCCGGAATTTGGAAGAAGCCACCAATGATGCCTTGGCACTGTTCGGCAACAAGGACGCCAAAGGCATTGTGCTCATGAAGTCCTTCGGGGAGTATTTCAAGGAGTATCAGGACAAGGTCGCCACATTGATCGCCACAGTACCATTGGACGAGGAAATGGTCGGAGAAACTGCCAAGAAACAGTTCATCCAGCTGTTCGGAGCGATTTTAAAACTGCGGAACATCCTTACAGCATTCGACGACTTCGAAGGGAAGCAGCTCTTGTCGCCTCGTGAGTTCCAAGATTACCAGAGTTTGTATTTGGATCTCCATGCCGAATTCAGAA
>JAUMAI010000584.1:0-3106 GCA_032116775.1 Pirellula sp.
GTCTAGATTGTTTTTGTAACGCGGAAACGAGAAACTGCATCGCTGCCCAAGTCACTTCGCGACGTTGCCTTTGAAACCAGATATGCAGTGCGATTGGAATCAGTCCTGCCAGGGCCCACCACAACAGTGCACCAGTAGCAAATCCAGCTCCTAGCAAAAAGCTCGATGGGTTCAGCGGTATCAAAGTATTCGCTAAAGAGATCGCTTGATCTGTTGAAGCATGTGACAAAAGCGAGGTATTCGTACTCCAAGCGAAAGGAGCATTGATGAAGAGACCGTGAATGATGAAGGAAGTAAGGACTACCGAATGCATGACTTAATGCCTCCCGCGCTGTCGCTGCGCAAGCAGATACGGAAGACTTAAATGGAGTGGTTGATCGGTGGTGATCAGTTGGAAATCCGCTTCGAGGCGTCTGGCTGCTTCTTTTAGATGTTTGATATGCGCTTGCACCTCGCGTTGATAAGCATGCTTTAAGCTAAGGGGGTCTGCGACTAGCGGTTCCCAGCCTTCTAGGCCGACAAAGCGAGAGGGTTGGTCAAACGGGAAAGAGAGTTCTGCTTCGTCAAGAATTTGCATCACAATAACATCATGACGCTGGTACTTTAGGTGCTGAAGGCCTTTGATGATATTCTCTGGCTGATCGAGCAAGTCGCTGAGAATGACAATCACACCGCGCGACTTCAATCGTGCGGCCGCGTCGCGAAGTGCTGGCTCCAGTGATGTTTTTCTCGGGTTAGAGGTCTGTTCTAGTAAGCCGATTACATTGTTTAGTTGAGCCGGCGAATTGCTGGGGGTTATTTGTTGATTTACCTGATCTGAGATGATGGATAGCCCTACAGCATCTTGTTGAGCCAGCACGAGATAGGCTAAGGAGACAGCGGCCAGTTGTGCATACTCTAGTTTGCTCAATGGAGAATTGGGACCGCGATAGGTCATGCTTTCGCTGTTATCTAGCAGCAGATGGCAGACCAAATTTGTTTCGGCTTCGTACTGCTTGAGATAGAATTTGTCTGTGCGGCCGTAGACTTTCCAGTCAACCTGCCGAAGGTCGTCGCCAGGGACATACTCGCGATGTTGGGAGAATTCGATCGAGCGTCCTTGGTGTGGGCTACGGTGCATACCAGTCACGTAACCTTCTACCAAATAACGAGCTCTAAGACCGATGGATCGGATCTTAGCGAGCGTCTGCGGATCGAAATACTTGGCCTGCGTATTCACGACTTAAGGTTGCCTCCGAGCCTCGTTCGACCGACAGTAAAATCTCACTGATAATTTTATCTACCGCAACGCCATCAGCTTCTGCTTGAAAGTTAGTACGGATGCGATGTCGCAACACGGGGTAAGCGACGGCGCGAACATCATCCAGGTCCGCATGCGTGCGTCCCTGAAGTGCGGCTCGGCTTTTGGCGCCGAGGACCAAATATTGACTTGCACGTGGACCTGCTCCCCAAGTGACATAGCGTCGTGTCACTTCTGGCGCATCTGGTGATGAGGGTCGAGAGCGTCGTGCTAGGTCGATAGCGAATTGTGCGACCGATTTGCGAATGGGAATACGTCGCACCAGATGAATCATTCGCTGCAGTGTTTCCGCGTTGATCTGCGAAGTAACGGCCGATTGTTGGTCTCCGGTTGTTTGCAAAACGATATCGAGTTCTTCGTCGTTGCTTGGATAGTCCACTAGGACGTTAAACATGAACCGATCTAGCTGAGCTTCAGGCAGCGGGTAAGTTCCTTCCTGCTCGATAGGGTTTTGGGTCGCCAGGACAAAAAATGGTTGTGGTAAACGATGGCGTTGGCCGGCGACGGTAACTTGCTTTTCTTGCATCGCTTCCAGTAACGCCGCTTGTGTTTTGGGTGGCGTACGGTTGATTTCGTCGGCTAGAACGACATTGGCAAAGATGGGTCCCGGAATGAAACGAAAAGTGCGTTGTCCCGACGTTCGGTCTTCTTGGATCACTTCGGTTCCCGTGATGTCGGTGGGCATTAAGTCGGGAGTAAATTGAATTCGATTGAAGGCCAAGTCAAGCGTCTTGGCTAAGCTGCTAACGAGTAACGTTTTGGCTAGACCAGGAACTCCGATCAGTAGGCAGTGGCCTCCGGCAAAAAGTGTTATCAGCAATTGTTCAATGACTGATTTTTGACCGATGATCACTTTTCCTAATTCGGCTTCGATTTGTGCAATCACCGAATGAAGTTCGCGAAGCTGTTCCACATCGTCGGTGGAGGTTGCATTCAATTGCGAATTGAAGGAAGAGTCAGAGTGTGATGGAACGCTCATGAGCGGCTTCTCGGTCTGGTGGTGAGTTTGGGTTCTCAGCGCGATGCTGAGCTCTCAAGACTACTGGTGTTTCGGTTTCTGTTTCTGAGTCGGCGCGTGGGGCGATCGTTCCGCAGTCTTGTTGACCCTCGCGAATCGATCGCTGGACGAGTTCGTCGCGGGAAAATGAGCGTGTCCAGGGTGATCGACGAGGAATTATTGTAGTGGGAATTGGCAAAGAAAGGTGGAGCTGGGGACTTTCTGCGGTAGATGCCCCAGGAGAGGGGGTTGGGCGGCCTGTTAAAACCGAGAAAAAAAGGATGGAACTCAGCCGATTGGCCGATAGATAGGAATCTTGCCAGGTTCAAGCAACCGACAGGCCGTGGATGGCCGAAAAAACACTACAATGGGTAGCTGGCGGCTCATTCACCGAGCATCAGGCGTCGAGCATCAGGAAGCCCCTTGGGCCCCCCTAGTGGTTTTGGGCGTGGGAGGTAGGCCGGGCATCTGGGATCTGCTGAAAGGTAGCGGCTGAGGTTTCGGTGATACTGGGGTCTTGGAGCGATTGTAGGAGCCCATTTCGACTTGACAGGTCGAGTGTTGCCCCTTACCTTGCGGGGCTTGGCGAAATAGCCGGATTTTTTTGAAGAAATATAGCTTTTTTACGGGGTTTGGCTGCCATGGCAGTTCCAAAGCGAAGACACTCCAATTCACGAACCAACAAGCGTCGTGCCCACGACCATAAGAAGCCAAAGCAGTTGACCTACTGCCCTAAGTGCAGCTCGGTGACTCCTACCCACGTTGTATGTCCAAACTGTGGATATTACATGGGGCGTGTGGTAGTTCAG
>JAUMAI010000584.1:3116-3397 GCA_032116775.1 Pirellula sp.
CTGCAATGCCAGCGATAGCCCTATTATTCCCTGGACAGGGTGCCCAGCAGGTTGGTATGGGAGGGCCACTGGCCCAGCGTTGCGACGCAGCCCGAGATCTATATAGCCGTGCCTCTGAGGTGCTGGGCTATGACCTGCTGGAATTGTGCCAGAATGGTCCTTCTGAAAAACTGAATGAGACTCAGTACAGTCAGCCTGCGCTGCTGGTTCATTCTTTAGCAGCGATGGCTGAGCTTCAGCAGAATAAGCCTGGCCTGATAGCTGAGGTTGTCGCAGTCGCT
>JAUMAI010000584.1:3407-5353 GCA_032116775.1 Pirellula sp.
TTTAGGCGAATACACTGCGGTGGCTGCTGCTGGCGGTTTGCAGTTTGAAGACGCGGTGCGTCTGGTCAAAGCTCGTGGAGAAGCGATGCAAGCGGCTGCCGATATCGTATCGAGCGGTATGGCGAGTGTCATCGGATTGGATCAAGAGAAGTTGCAAGAGGTATGTGATTCCGCGCGGCAACCGGGTGAAGTGTTGCAGGTCGCCAATCTCTTATGCCCTGGAAATATTGCGATTTCTGGGCATCTCAATTCTTTAGCTGCTGCCGAGCCACTGGCTGCCGCAGCAGGTGCCATGAAGACGGTTCGATTAGCAGTGGCCGGTGCGTTTCACACCGAGTTGATGGCTCCAGCGGTTGGCCAGCTACAGCAGGCTTTGGCCAGTACCGAGATCAAGCCAGTGCAAATTCCTGTGTATTCCAATGTCGACGCGCAGCCTCATCGCGATGCCGATGAATTCAAGAATTTACTAGCGCGTCAGGTTGTTAATCCCGTGTTATGGGAAGCGTCTCTGCGGGCGATGTTGGCTCAAGGAGTCGATTTATTTTACGAAGTCGGTTGCGGCAGAGTGCTGTCGGGTACGCTCAAGCGTATCGATCGAAAAGCCGCCTGCGAATGCTTTGGAGATTAAACGCAAATGAGTGGACAGGCTGCCGAGATGGGGTTGAAGGCTGATTTGCAAGGGCAGATCGCCATGGTGACTGGGGCATCGCAAGGATTAGGGCGAGCGGTCGCCGAATGTTTGGGTGCCAACGGAGCTACCGTCATTTGTGTTGCCCGTAGCGTTGATAAACTGGCTGATACCGTCCAGGCGATTAAGAGCCAGGGGGGAAATGCGGTTGCTTTGCCGTGCGATGTGACTTCGCGAGAAAGTGTCGAGAAGTTATTCGCCACGGTTGAAGAACAATTCAAGCGGGTTGATATTTTGGTGAACAACGCCGGTATCACCCGAGATACTCTGCTCCCTCGCATGACCGACGAGCAATGGGACGAAGTGATTCAAACCAACCTAACTAGTTGCTTTTTGTTTAGTAGAGCAGCCTCGCGATTGATGATGTCGCAGCGTTATGGGCGAATCATTAACATGTCGAGCGTTTCGGGTTTGATTGGAAACGCTGGACAAACAAACTACTCTGCCTCAAAAGCGGGGATGATTGGATTGACTCGAAGTTTGAGCAAAGAGTTGGCCAAGCGTAAAGTGACCGTCAACGCTGTTTGCCCTGGCTTTATCGAGAGCGACATGACCAAGGCCTTAGGGCCAGCGGTTATGGACAAGGTCAAGGAACGTATACCAGCCAACCGCCTCGGGGTCCCCGAGGATGTGGCCGCAGCGGTTCTTTTCTTGGCAAGTAAGGGGGCCAGTTACGTAACCGGCCAAGTTTTGACCGTTGATGGCGGAATGACTGGCTAGAAAGTGGCCAGACCGCTTCCTGGCTTGACCGTCTTTGCTAGAATCCTCTATCTTCTTGGTCTTACCAAATGCTTCTGACACTGAGGCATGTAGGGTAGACCGGGCGGAAAAAGTTCTGGCCAGATAAGCGAATCAAATAATCAAAATAGCATCAAGGAGCAATGGAACATGGCATCGGTCGAGGAACGTGTTATTGATATTGTGGCCGAGCAGGTTGGCGTAGATAAAGAGAAGATCACAAAGGACTCACACTTTGTGAACGACCTTGGAGCTGACTCGCTTGATATCGTTGAAATGATCATGGAGCTGGAAGAAGAATTCGATATCAGCATTCCTGAAGATGCAGCAGAGAAGATTCAGCGAGTCGGCGAAGCCGTAGATTACATCGAAAAGAACCAGGCTGGTTGAAAAACCACCGTTGGTAGTTCAGTTTTTTTCGCGGCCTAACCGGCCGCTTTTTTTCTAGGAAGATTCCGGCTTCGTCTAGGCGGAGGCCAACGAGTCGGCTGGGTTATCACCAACAGGCTTGTCATATGAA
>JAUMAI010000585.1:0-3362 GCA_032116775.1 Pirellula sp.
CGACTGGTACTTTTAGCCCTTCGGTCTCGGTTTGCTGTGGCCGAACTACGCTGACGTGCATGCGATCGAGTTTGCCATCTTGATCCGAATCGAACTCCGTCTCTACAAAAAGATCATGCTCGATCCAATTCTTCTTGAAAGCGGGCACCACCTGAGCTTCACCATCTTTGAAGATCGGTAGTGACTTTTCTTGGGACCAAGCAGGTTGAATAAATGCTACCTGAACCAGCCCCACTACGAAGAGAAATAAACCTTTCCTACTATGGATAAACGAAAACTGAGTCGATGTCATGGGATCGTAAACTCGCCGAAGGTTGTCATTACTTAAAACCGACTGACAGGAGAGACAAGCTACATTGTAGCTAGATTTGCCCCGCTTTAGAGCCGGGCTTCGGCCGAAGAGTCCAATAGTGTGGCTATTAGCGTTAGATTTGATCGGCCGTTTGCCTGTAGCGTCATGGACACCAAGCTGAATCAACCACTGCCATCGCCCAATGTTTCGAAGTGGCAATGGAACGGACAACTGGGAAAGGGCAGGGTGGGACTTCATCGAAAACTGGGTAGATACATTGATCGATCCGGGCAAAACCGCGTCAGACCAATGAAAAAACGCTCGGGAAATAGAGACATGACCTGTCTACTTCCTGAGCGCATTTGCATCTTTCATTCAACAACTGCGTCCAAAGCGTGTGTTGTATGATCGCTTTCGGATTGGAAGCGATCATCATTCACTCAACGATTATAATACGCGGCCTGCGACTGTTTTCAGCGTGGGCAGCAGGGCGGAGGCCGAAGCGCGTAGTCCCTGAACTTCCTTAGGCCACAACTCTAACTCGAGTCGATCGACAACGCCGGCTCGACCGACGATCGTTGGCACAGAGAGAGCTACATCCCGAATGCCGTAGCAACCTTCTTGTATAGAAGCGACTGGTAACAAGCGTCGTTGATCTAAGGCGATTGCTTCGATAACGTCCCGAATTGCGATACCAACTGCGAAACCAGCACCACCCTTCTTGGAAATCATTTCAGCGCCCGACGTTTTAGCACGTTGGAAAATTTGCTGAGCGAGTTGCAGATTCCAGCCTGGGAATTTCTCTAGTGGCATGCCGTTAATCGTGGCGCTAGACCAGATCGGTACCATGCTGTCCCCATGCTCGCCGAGAATCAGGGCTCGCGTCTGAGTCGGAGCTACCTTTAATTGCTGAGCGATCAATGAGCAGAAGCGAATTGTATCGAGCTGGGTACCGAGGCCTAGAACCTGAGGAATCGGAAGCTTAAGCTTTTTGGCTGCAATGTAGGTAAGAATATCGACTGGATTGGAAACCACCAAAACTATCGCATCTTTTCTAAAGCCAACTTTCTGGATTTGCTGCAAGATAGATGCAAATAGATCTGTGTTCCGATTGATTAAATCGAGGCGTGATTCATCGGGCTTTCTTCGCAGTCCAGCCGTAATACAAATCACATCGCTATCGGTTACATGTTCGTAACCACCAGAAACGATCACTTGATCTGCGGTGCTAGGTCCACCATGCAAAAGATCTAATGCATGGCCTGCAGCGACATTTTCATTTAAATCGATCAGTGCAATTTGACGTACAATGCCACCACATTGCAAAGCGAATGCGGCACAGGAACCGACCAATCCGCCACCACCGATGATACTGACCTTCATATCTTTAAACCTATCGCAAACAAATTCTTGGGATTCGAGGAGTGAATTTCTGCTGAAACTGCTTTCCGTTATTTACCACCTGCAGCAAGCTGTTTCATCACTTGCTCGGTGATTAGCTGTACTAATCGATCTTCACTGAGGGCCGCAGTGGCAGAGGCTACCGCGGATGGTGCACTAGCCGATGCCGCATTGGGCCCCATGGCTGGAGGTGCTGGAAAGGCGCGTCGCTCTACACCTGAACTATCCCAGCTTTCACGGAATATATCGTTCGCGCAGACATCGCAATTCTTGTACTCGGGAGTATTGCGAGGATCAGCGAAGCCCCACTTAGCCTTTAACGCCAACAATTCCCTTTCCTTCTCTTCATTGAAGTAGGAAACGTTGCCGAGTTGTTTCGCAAGCATCAAGATACGGCAGTAAGCATCCAAAATTTCGGTCCACCAGTAAGCTCGCTCGACATCTTCGCCGAAGCTTACGGTACCGTGGTTAGCAAGGATGATAACATTGGTCTTATCGACAAACGGAATAATAGTATCCGCAAATGCCTGACCACCTGGTGTTTCGTATTTGGTGATTGGAATATCGCCCAGAAACACTTCAACTTCCGGCAACACACACTGCGGAATCGGCTCTCGTGCTACGGCAAAAGCTGTCGCATGGGGTGGATGGCAATGCACAACCGACTTAATATCTTTGCGCTGCTTGTAAATTTCGAGGTGCAATAGCGCTTCGCTACTACGCTTCTTGCGACCAGCCAATTGCTTACCGGTCATGTCGACCAAACAAATATCGTCGGGCTTCAAAAAGCCTTTGGAATGCATCGTAGGAGTGCAAAGCACTTCATTCTCACTGATGCGAACGGTGATATTACCATCATTCGCAGCGGCGAAGCCTTTGTCGTAGATTCTGCGGCCGATATCGCAGATATCCTGTTTGATCTTGTGAACATTGACCATAGCTTAAGATCCTTACACGTATCAAATGAAATAGCTTATTGAAGTTTCTTTAAAGTTTTTCCGTCGATTTCCACGCTATCGAGTATGGCTGCGTTATAGGCATCTACCGGTTTCAGTTCTGGTTTGAAAGCTGCAGCGGCTTCCGCTCCATCGCTGACGGCGATGGTTGTTCCCGGCGAGGCACCGATATCATCCCAAACGACAACCAAGTCCTGATCAGCAGGTGCTTTTCGGCCGAGTAGTTCATGATTGATGGAATGAGCCAAAACCAATCGCCCACCGCGCAGACTTGGATGTGAGCGACTTAGAGTTACATACCCCAACGTTCGAAAGAGATGCATATTACCGAGTCTCCTTGCGCGGGCGCCAGTAACCGTGATCGTAAAGGTGATTGCAAAAATTCACCGTAGCAGCCAAGTTCCATTGCCTGCTATCCAACACCCAGATTTGCGGCAACCAACCAGTACGATTTATCTCAGCCAATGCCATTTGAAAATCGTCCCACGAGGCAACTCGAACTGAGAGCAGCCCATCCCGACCGACTCCGCTAGCTACAGCAAAAGACTGTGGGGAGATCACGACGCCTAACCGATGGCCCAGCGAGATCGCTTGACGCAATTGCTCGGTGACATCATTCGGGACCTGACTAACAGTCGAGATTCGAGTCCGCTTGGGACAAAGCTGTCTCTGTAAACCTAGGGTATACTCTGCTACCGACAAAACAGCCAAAG
>JAUMAI010000586.1:0-1516 GCA_032116775.1 Pirellula sp.
GAAGCTTCCATCCCATTGATGCCACAAGTAACCTTAGTTACCTTTCCGATTCGCCCATGCTTAACTAAAGCCACGGCCTTCAAAAAACGTTGGTCTGATTCAGTACGTTGCATCGTACCAACTTGAAATACTCTTCCCGTAGCTTTCACCACTTTCTCAATTTGCTTACCTTCGTCAATCGTCAACGTTAGTGGCTTTTCGCAATAGACATCCTTGCCAGCATACATCGCTTCGATTGCAATCTTTGTATGCCAATGATCAGGAGTGGCAATCATTACCGCATCAACATCTTTTCGATCTAAAATCGAGCGGTAGTCCTTGAACCCCAAGGGACGCTTACCCTGTGCCTTCTCAGTTTTGGCTAGATTTTCGTCGAGGACTTTTGCATCGACGTCTGCTAAGGCCACAAAATCAGCAAAACGAAACGATTTACTCGTAATAGCCCAGCCTTGATTACGCAGGCCAATGGTGGCAAAGCGGGGACGATCATTGGGTGATTGATATCCGGCAGCCCGAGAAATCGATTGACTGCATAAAGCAGCGCCACTCAACCCAGCAATTCCTTGCAAGAACACTCTACGATTAGCCACAAAGCTCTGAACCATTTTCTGAATCCTTATCTCACACTTTTCTAATACTTCGAATGCTATGCACGTTGCCGGAAGCTACAGGATCGTCTCAATTGCAATATCTCCACGCAAGTCGAGACGCCGCGCGGTATCCATCACGATCTGGCGACTTACTTCACCATCCACTAACAAGAGATCAATATAGGTTTGTTCGATGCCAACAGCGCCACCTAGCGCTCGACCGCTTTGTTGACGCTGCAAGGCTTGACTGATTGCATCTTCTATTTCGCCGCGAGTGTCAGCTTCCTGTCCCTCAACTAAATTCGTCGAAGGAAATCGTAAGTAAGCGATTTCGGCACCAAGCTTACGAAGACAATCATCTTTTAAAGATCGCCCTCGTTCCAAAAACTCGGACAACACTGACATAATCTGAGTATTACCTGCAACGGTGTCGCCACGCTTCTTTCGTGTATCCTGTTCTGGTAAACCATAAACCGAATACGTTTCCAAAGGATTAAGAATCTCCCAGCCATGATAATTTCTGGCGTGTTCTAAAAAATTGGGTAAATCAATAAGAGCTGTTGTCTTTGCATCGGAGTGGGGTGGTTCAATATCGATAGTACCGAGCCATTGCTCGACTCCGAATTCACCTAATGCTTCGTCTAAAAAAAGAAAAACAATCTGCATCCGATCCTTATCAGGAAGCGATTGAAACTCAGGATGCCAACATGTGATATTGAACTTCTCTTCTTCTATGTTTGGAACTGTCGCAACTACAATCCCACAAGCATCTATTTTCTGATTACCATCACTCAGGCCGATCTCCATACCCGATAAACTTTCGCGACTCGAAGCTATCTTATGACCGTAAAACACCCAGCCTGGGATTTCCTTTCTATTCTTCAGCCAATAATCCGCTAACAATTGCTTCGGCAAGTAACCTTCAC
>JAUMAI010000586.1:1526-5682 GCA_032116775.1 Pirellula sp.
ACCTTCACCTGTGAGCGTCAACGAATGGCCATTTTCTTCGCCTGGCCCAAAACACCATGCCATACCAGGAAGTCGCTCGTCCATCTCTTGGACCAACTCGTCCAGCAATGTCTCGCTTTTCCCTTCGCTCACCACGCTATGAAAACGCTCGGCTTTGGTCGAATACCACTCCCAAAAATCGGCGACGCGATGTTTGTAGGTCGGTCCATTAGATTTGCTCGCACCAAAAAGCTTTTTCCCCAATCCAAACATCGTATTTCCTTTCTGGTCAGTACCGGAGACACCTGACTTTGTCACGGGCCTGCTGGACCAAACTGACGACTCCCCGTAGCACCCAACTGACGTTTCCCTCAGTGTGTGAATAATCTACCACTCTACGGAATACGATTCTAGCTTGAGCACTCTCCCCCTGATTTCTTCCTAATGCGCAGTTTGTTACCATTCTTAAAATGCCATTTGGGCTCACTTTTACGCTGCGTTTCACCCAGTGACCGCGTTCCCTTTCCACTGCTTTAGACCCGAAAGAGCCCAGAATGATGCGAACATTTTGCTTTCTACTTATTTTGGTTTCTTTCGGGCAGTTCGCTGTATCCCAGGATCGCCAACCGAAAACTAAGGATCGCACCTACCCACCCCAATTCCAAGACTGCCAGACCGAAATCTATAAAACGGTCAGAGAAACGGAATTAAAGCTCTATATCTTTAGTCCAGATAAGCCAAGTCACGCACCTGCGATCGTTTTTTTCTTTGGAGGTGGCTGGAGTTCCGGCACACCGCAGCAATTTGAACCGCAATGCCGAAAACTTTCATCTTTGGGAATGGTAGCCATTACGGCTGATTACCGAGTCGCTAGCCGCCATAACGTAAAACCAACCGAGTGCTTAGCTGATGCACGATCCGCAGTTCGCTGGATTCGACAAAATTCCGAAAAGCTTGGTATCGACCCTAATCGCATTGCGGCGGCCGGAGGCTCGGCGGGTGGGCACCTCGCCGCCAGTTGTGCATTTATTGATGCCTTCGATGCCCCAACCGACGACAAGAACGTGAGTGCTGAACCTAATGCTCTGGTTTTGTTCAACCCTGCTCTGGTACTGGCACCCCTAGACGATTATTCAGCCGAGGGTTTTGGAACTCGCGTGCCCAAAGAGCGGCTCGGTACCGAACCTAAGTCTATATCCCCGGCACATCATGCCACAAAAGATGCCCCACCCACCATAATTTTTCATGGCACCAATGATACGACGGTACCTTCGCAGTCCGCAGAAGTCTTTACCAAGAAAATGAAGTCACTCGGCAATCGATGTGACCTGAAACTATATCCCAGTCAAAAGCATGGGTTCTTTAACGGAGAGCCCTTTCAAACTCAGACTCTCGAAGAAACGATTGTGTTTCTAACTTCCTTGGGATGGCTCAAGCAACAGAGGTAATAAGAGGCGACTGACAACCTCGTCAGATATTTGCAGGATTGCAAATCACTCTTCCACTCTGGCCCTCGATTCCCTGGTAGAAATCCTCGTAGAAATCCTCGTAGAAATCCGTCTAAGCCAACAGCTCTGAGAAAGCTTAAAAGAAAAGACTCATCAAAGTACCAGACAAACAGAGCGACCATAGAGCTTGTCACCGCTATGATCGCCTTGGTTGTCATTTTTATACTTCGCCTACAGCAGGTCTATACTCGAACAGGTCTTACGCTTTTACCGGTCTGTGCAGACTCTAGACAGGCATCCAGAACTGATTGCGTCAGCAACGACCACCGACTCCACGATTCATCAACTCGTTTACCGAGCACATTTTCAGAAAAGCAGCGAATCATCCTACTCTCCTGCGCTGTGGGCCAACCGTTGGCGTATTCCTGGACCTGATGTTTTTGAACATGCCTTTCCATATTGAAATCGCAGCCACGAACAACAAATGCGTGATTAGCAACATCAAAACTCAGCTCTGAACCGAGATAAGGAAGTACAAAATCGTCTAGTTGCAAATAACCTTTTGAGCCAGAAAATCGGACACTCTGTTGATGCTCAGTTATGAAAGAGCAGTAAAAGGAAGCTGATACACCACTTTCAAAAAACATTTCCGCAGAAAACTCAAGCGGTACATTGCCCGGACTATTGGGTTGCTTACCTTCTGCCAGAACTCGCCCGAAAACCTCTCTTGGTAATTCGCCATTCATGGCCCATAACGTCTGTCGGATACAATACCAACCGAGATCACCCAGGCACCCCTGCGGCTCTAAACCAGAATGGGTTCGAATATCCGTGCGAAAGAATGCTTCTGGACCACAGAAGGAAAACTGAATTGCGATACGACGCAAATCGCCTATGTGAGTCTTATCCTCAAGAACGGATTTCATCGCCGGCAGGCGTGTGCTGTGCATGAACATGACACCATCCATGAACTGAACCCCGTTTGCCTTGCAGGCAGCCGTCATCTCTCGCAGTTCATGCATATTGCTGGCACATGGCTTCTCACAAAGCACGTGCTTACCAGCTTCAGCGGCACGTATCACCCAGCGATGTCGGAGCGCTGTAGGTAATGGGATATACACAGCATCAATGCCACCATGATTTAGCAGCTCATCATAGTCACCCACAGCCTCAGGCTCTTTATCGAAGGGACAGTCAGCCTGATTGGTGGCGATAAATTGGCGAGCTTTCTCAAGATCACGAGAAGCGACCGCACTTACCACTGCGTTACCTGCATGTCGAATTGCTTTCCAATTCTTTCGCCCAATACCAGCAGTGCTCATGAACCCCCAACGACAAGTATCCGCCATATCCAGCGACTCCGACTTTTTTATTTCTCGAAAACAAAACTTGAGCGATGTGCCTCAGCCAGAAGATATTCAAAAGCTTCTCACTTTTATTGCCGAGGCGGACTAGATTATCAAATCATCAGACAATCGAATATGCCTTTTCCAAGCCAATTGCACTATTGCTTGATAAGCGAGCGTATATCCGCGATTCCACATCTTCCCTCGGATCCAACAGCAACCCATCGGTTTTCATCCAATATTTCAAGGGCATGAAAACCAACTTCTGACGCTCGCTTCCAGGTGTTTATATCAGCGGCATAATCGGTCCCCTGCGGTCCAACAGCCAACCATATTTGGGAAGTTTTTTGCTCGCCGGGAACCGAAGCGACGGTTGCAGATCGAAATAACCTTGGTCCTTGAGTGGGCACTTGCCATGTCTTACCTCGATCCAGTGAATAAGCGGCATGATGCGTCACTGGCGTATCCGGACGATAGTCACCTCCCACTGCGACCAAAACATCATCCTGGGCAAGATGTACTGAAAAAATCCCCGCTGCCTTCCCGCTCGGAATTGGGCAGTAAGATACATCCCAGCTCTCTCCGAAATCCTTCGTCCGATAGATCTTTGACTCCGCTGCCTCCAAACCTCCAGTCCCAAGCCAAGCGGAGCCATCCTTGGCGACAGCTAAAGCGGAGTTACTTGCGGCAAAGGCAGCCTCACCTTCGTTCAGCGGCGGTAATGCCGCTCGCCTAATCTCGCTCCACGATTCTCCCCCATCCTTCGTCCGTAGAATTAACCACTTTCCTTCAACGGGATCGCTGACCGCCAACCCATGATTTCGATCAAAGAATTTCAAGCCATCAAAGAATGCTGCCCTTTCATTCCGTCTCACTACCTCGATCCACTTCTTGCCACCATCCGTCGTTTTTAGAATCACCGCCGGTGTGCCAGCGCTGGCAATGATCGCGTTGTCTCGATCGAAAGCCGCGATTGAGCGGAATTCGAGCATTTCGAATCCCTCAGGACCAACACTTTTCCACGACTCTCCACCATCGACACTCACCACAACTGTTGCTTGACCTCCGCAAGCCCAAATGACCTCTCCATTCTCGACAGCAGCCAATCCGCGCAGAGAAACTTTTGTTCCGGTACCGCCAAGTTTCCAAAAGGCATCAGCGGCTGTGACCTCCGGCCGACCGGCAACCGCACCAACCAGCACCCAAAAACCCACAATCACTCCGAGACGCATCATGATCACCTCACACTGAAAGTAGCGATGAGAGTTTTTGACATGGCGAACAAATAACAATTACTTATACGCACCCAAACTTAAGCTCAGCTGCTCCGTTTAAACTTTCGGAAGACTGAGTATTCTGGCCATGTGAACGCTTTACACACTC
>JAUMAI010000587.1:0-10032 GCA_032116775.1 Pirellula sp.
CGGCACCTGCAAGTCCTGCTGGGGCCGCGCGGCGATGCCGAGGACGCCGCCCAGGCGGTGTTCCTCACCGCCTACCAGCGCCTCGACCGCTTCGATGGCTCGAGCAAATTCTCCACCTGGCTGCTTCGAAGCCAAGCTGCTACTCGATCTAAGGCCAGACCTTTCCCAATGCCCCCGGGATTCACTTTCAAACCATCTTTGCGCTTGCGCAATCGTCTAGCGGTCTGATCCACCTCGACATAACATGATCCCACTTGTTTTAAAGCCGCTTCCAATTCGGGGGCTGACGGCATTCGCCCTTTGGATCTGGAGAACCCCCACGCTTCGGTGAGCGATGCTGCCGTCATATCAAAAGCACCAGCCGTTTGCTGATAAGCCACCAGCCCCCGAATAACCAGTTCCATTGTCTCTGAGGAAAGCTCGACCCATTGAGAAACCTCAGCGGCATTGAAGCGAGATAGCTCGCTATGCGGCTGGAAAACAGACCATTTCTCTTCCAGTCTTCCGACGAGAGAAAGTGCATCCACAGCGGTCTCCGGCCCGAAGCTATATTGATCGGGATTGAGCAAGACCTCCCACAGACAAGCCATCGCTTTACGCTGAATCTGTAATAGGAAGGCATCGGTTCTTTCGTACATACCTACTCGGAACGCACTAGAATGAGGATTGGATTACCGGTTAAACGTAGAACCCGAAGCTAAAATCTGTTTACAATAAGGTCCTGGGGAATCGATGTTGCAATCATACCTTGCTCACTCGTGTTCAGCGAACAGATTGTTACCGCCAGAAATCAAATCCTAACAACGAATCCAGATAACATGATCCATACCAGAGCTTTGTATTGCCTTACCATTCTTTTCGCCACATCGATCGGGCTTGGCACATCAACTCTTCAAGGACAGCAGGTCATTCGAAAGATCAAACGCGCAGAAGCCCCAAAACTTGATCCTGCAGGAACCAAGGATCTCTTCTTTTCAGATGTATCGGCAGCACTTGATGGTAAGTTGCCATCAGCACTGGAATTGGCAAGCAGTAAACCAACATCATCCCCCAAACCGACCTCTAATAATACGGCAATGAACAATAGCCCTGACTCAACTGCGACAACGGCAGCCAGCTCGGGCGGATGGGCAACATACATATCCCCAACCACCATCGAAGATGAGGTCAAACAGACGAAACTGAGATTAGATCAAATCGTAACAACCCCTGCGAAGTTTGCAGGTGGCGGCTTCACTGAAGCGCGGGTTCAGTTTTCTGAACTAACGGTTCTCTTTGGAATCATCGCTGAATATCCCTCACAAGTTCGTTGGCAAAAATCATCGCTCGCTGCCCGCGATGGGTTTGCGAAAATGTCAGCCAATGCGAAAGTTGGGTCGACACAAGCTTACAACGAAGCAAAGCAAAGACTTCAGGAACTTGCGGATATGCTTAATGGAACAGAGTTATCAATACCTCCACCAGAAGAGCAGAAAGGTTGGGAACAACTCGTAGACCGCCAACCGTTAATGCAACTCTTTGAAGTAGCATATCAGCAAAATTTAACGACAATGACCGCTAATGCTGCTGCGTTTAAAGAGAACAGCGAAGATGTTTTGCGGTACGCGGAATTGGTTGCAGCTTACACCGCAGTAATAAACAAAGAGGGAATGCCCGATGCTGACGACACTGACTATAGAACGCACTCTGACAAGATGCTTGCCTCGGCATTAGAAGTTATACAAGCGGTAAAGACCTCAAACGCAGACCTCGCTAGACAAGCTGTTGGCCAAATTGGTCAAGCTTGCACTAATTGCCATAACTCTTATCGCTAAAATCACGCACAAGCTTTCCTTCACCTCTCGCCTCCTCTGTTTTAGAACCGCGAACATGGGACTAAAGTTTCTTTGTCACCACTGCCAGCAGCCAATGCACGTCAAAGATTTTTTGGCTGGCAAAAGAGGAAAATGTCCGCACTGCGGCGGCTCGATTCGTATTCCCGGAAACGGCGAAGAGTATTCATTGCCAGTATCGAGTGAAGAACGATCGACAACAAATGACAAACTGAGTGCTGAGATCCTCGAACGATCTTCACGAGCATCTGCTGAGGCAAGTGAACCATCAACGCCCGTTCCTGTGCAAATCTCGGCAGTGGTCTCTTCGGTTGATACGAGTAGCGTTACGCCTACATCAGAGGCCTCTCCCTCGTCGGTCGCTTCAACCATGCCATCGGTCATCGCCGAAGCTTTGAATGCTGCATGGTATGTCCGTCCGCAGAGCGGTGGACAATATGGTCCAGCAGTGGGAGCAGTGTTCTGGGAGTGGCTCAAAGAGAAAAGAGTGGGTGAATCCGCTCTTGTATGGCGAGAAGGTTGGGGGAACTGGCAAGCAGCCAGTGAGGTCTTCGCTGATTTCTTCGCTAGCCCAGGAGCGAATTCTGGGATCATTGCGAAAGCCCCTCCCCCAGCAGCTCCACCTGTTAAACCACCGAAGACGATGGCGCCCATTTCAGGTGGAAAGCAAGAGACCAAAAAGCTTGATACGATTCCCTCGGATAAACAATCAGCATCGGCTGTTATCGCGACTTCGGCGGTGGACTCGACTGTCGAAGGGAGACGCAATCTCACCATGAGGCGAAAACGTTCCAACCAACAAAACCTGCTTCTGATGGCCGGGCTTCTTCTGGTCGCCGTGGTCCTAATTGGCACTCTAGTGGCCGTTTTATGGCTACAAAGCAACGGCTAAAGCACGTCACCGGATCGCGGCGGGCGCGAAATGATCGACATAACAAGAACGAATGAATTAATCGATTCTTTTATTCAATCTCATCCACCGGTAATGAAGCCAAAAATTTGACCGACCCTACCTTTGCCTGTAGATTACCGATGGTCTAACAGTGTCCTGTCGGTAGGCAGATTGGCTATGACGGTAACCTACTTCAAACGATATCGCATGGAAATCGATTTGCGGGATCTCCCGTTATTTCGCTCCAACCCCCTTCCAGCCAATTATCATTTTGCCCCTTGGCATGACAAATTGACCCGCGATCATGCCGATGTCAAATGGCAGAGCTTTCGCTTCGAATTGGATGCGAACGTTTTTCCCTGCTTGGGTGATCGCGACGGCTGTCTCAAATTGATGCGAGACATCTCTGGACGACACAATTTTGTCCCAGCAGCAACATGGCTCGTGACATATCGCGATCCTCATACCAATCAGGATGAGCCTTGCGCTACCATCCAGGGATTGAAGACGGATCCAGCCTTAGGATCGATTCAGAATGTCGGGGTTATCGCTTCACATCGCGGCAATGGCCTCGGCTCAGCCCTCCTTGTGCAAAGCCTGCACGGGTTCCGTAGTGCAGGATGTCAGCGAGTCCAACTCGAAGTTACCGTACAAAACAAAGGAGCCGTTCGCTTGTACGAACGGCTCGGATTTAAACGTGTCGAAACGTTATTCAAAGTAGCTGAGATTGTTACAGCCTAGTTGTCTCGACAGCAACTATTTCTTGGCCTTCACCGATTCGACGAACTCGGTGAATTCCTTCTTCTGCTGTTCAACAAGTTCGGCAGCCCCTGTCAATTTAATAAACTGTAGACCTTTATCCTTGGTATCGATGATGGCACCGAGCATCCGATATCCTTCTCGCTTTACGGTTTTACCGGGAGCAAATGGCCCACCTCCCATCGACTCACTCATCGTACCGCTAATATCTACCATCGTGACTTCATAAGAACCGATCTCGCGTTTTTCAACTTTGGCGACTTCTTTGGTGGCCTTCCCGTCTGGCTGTGTAAACTGCCCCAACCATCTCTCAACGTTCGCATCGATCGAACCGCCGGCGGCCATGATGGTAATACGAGAAACCGTATCGCCTTCTTTCGGAGCCTGAAACTCATGTTCGATGATACGTGAACGTGGCTGCACTGTCTTCCAATTGGCTGGCACGGTCATCGTAACGGCCCCTTCTGCCAATTCAATCACTGTATCTTCCGCACGTAGTCCGAATTGCAAGGACGATACAAGTGCGAAACAGGCAGCGAACAAAGACAATCGATTCATCAGCATAAATTGGCTCCAAAACAAACAAGAATTTTAATTAACTTGACTATTCGCTAGTGTCGAAGAAGCGGATCTTTCACGGTGCCTCAACACCCAAAACAACAACGCATTTTGTTTCCCGTTAACGACACTCTCTAGCAAGATTCTATCAAGTTGACAATTGACTCGCGAGTCACGGTTGCTGGCCTTGGACGCATTCTTTTTCTGAAGCTACTAGGCCAGCCGTCGCTACCGCCAACAGCGGTCTGAAGTTCTAGGTCGCTCGCTGGCGGACTGCCTCATAAAGTAAAATCGCCGCACTGACGGAAACGTTGAGACTATCAACGTTATGGGCCATAGGAATTCGGATTCCTAGGGTTTTTGCATCCAGCCAAGCCCCCTCCAAACCATGGGCCTCGCTTCCCAGAACAATTGCCGAACCGCTTCGAAAATCAGCTTCGAAATGACTTTTGGCGGCCTGTACCCTCGCGACATGCATTTTGATACCGTGCCGATTCAGAAAACCAATCGTCTCCCCAGCAGATGCAGTCGCTAAGGGAATACGGAATATATGCCCGAGACTCGATCGGATGGCGTTTGGATTAAATGGCTCGCAGCGACAGTCCGATAAGATAAGTGCGGTCACATTTGCGGCGGCAGCCGTTCGGCAGATCGCCCCAATATTACCAGGCTTTTCGACGCCATCGATAACAACCACCAGTGGCTGAATTCCAAGTTCTAAGCTTCCCAGCTCCAAATTTGGAGTCTTAGCAACAGCCACTACCCCCTCGTGCCTATCCCCGAATTGAAGCCGGTCAAAAACAGCAGAGGTCACCGGCTGAACGATGATAGAACTCGGAAGTTGGTGCTGGAGGTCAGCAATAAATTCTTCCGCACTCCACAAGCCCTCCTGAAACCAGATTTCTTTTAACTCAACTCCGCCCGCCACCGCTTGGCGAATTTCCCGTAGCCCATCGATCAAAATCGCCCTTTGCTGTCTACGGTACTTCGCGTCACGTAGCTTGATCAACTGCTTCAGTTTCGGATTTTGCAAACTGGATATAAGAGGTTGCATAACAAAACAAATAGGGCTGAAGCACTTGGCCTTGTCGCGAAATGTTGTTACCAAGACGATCGTAAATAAGTCGTTTGTCCCGCGACTCGAAAGAGCGATCGTAGCACATTTCACGCTGTCGGCGTTAGCGTTCAGCCCTATTGAAATAGGGTTTTAGATCTTTTTTAGAATCAGGTTGCTTCAGTGCCGGTAGCAGTGTCTCGCATCAACACTTCAGCTGATCCATCTAGGAAGCTCATCAAAGCTTTGCTGCGGTAAGGCTGCTGTAGTTTGCGTACAGCTTTGCTCTCGATTTGACGAACACGTTCACGAGTGACGGAAAAGATTCGTCCCACTTCTTCAAGAGTGTACGCATAACCATCAGCTAAACCGTATCGCAATCGCAAGATTTCTCGCTCGCGATAGTTCAGGGTCTGCATCGCTTCCTGGATATGGAATTTCAAGGCCTCTTGATTGGTTTCATACAGAGGATCGTCATCACGGTAATCCTCCAGGAATTCACCGAAGTAACTGTCATCGAAGTCACCGACGGGCTGGTCTAAGGAAAGTGGCTGGCGAGCCATTTTCATCACGACTCGGGCGTCATCCAGTGTTAAACCAGCACGGGTTGCTGTTTCCTCAACCGTTGGTTCACGACCTAATTCCTGAACCAATTCGCGAGTCACCAGTCGTACCTTCGACATGGTATCGATCATGTGAACGGGCACACGAATCGTTCGGCTTTGGTCAGCAATTGCACGCGTGATCGCCTGACGAATCCACCAAGTTGCATAGGTCGAGAACTTGAAACCACGAGCATATTCAAACTTATCGACTGCACGCATTAGGCCGGTATTGCCCTCTTGGATAAGGTCCAAGAAGCTCAAACCGCGGTTGCGATACTTCTTGGCGATCGAGACCACCAATCGCAAATTACCTGCCGATAGCTCACGTTTGGCTGCATCATACTGCTGTCGATGAAAATCGGTTCGTTGAATTCGACGCAGTAAGGTAGCTGGACTCTCATAAGTGATTCGCATCAAATAATGGAGTTCTTCACGGTTTTTAAAAGCCTGCTCTTCATTAATTCCTTGTTCTGGCGAGTTCTTCTGTACCAGCAACTCTTGCATGCGAGTATTGATATCTTGCAATTTTTCAAACAAAGGTTGCAAGCGATTGGTTCGAAGATTCATCTCTTCAATCAGTCTTACCGCCTTGTTACGACGACGAACCAATCGCTTCCAGGCATCGCGACGCGAATTTGCAGATTCTCGTTTGTTGATAGCGATATAGAAATCAGCGTGATTCTTGGCTAACAGGGCTCGTAGCGTCGCCACGTTGGGACCAATACGACGCATGACATTTTTCTTTTCTGTCGTATTGGTAACACTCACTTCAATGGTGCGGTCAAGGCGAAGTTTGTTATCGCGAACTAGTTCGAGTAAACGAGTTGCCCCTTGGAGCATGAAATCGCTGGCCAACATCCAATGTCGGTAAGACGAGCGGGTGCGTTCAATATTCTGTGCGAAGGTTATTTCTTCTTGGCGGCTCAGTAGGGGAATCTGCCCCATCTGCATCAAGTACATGCGAACCGGGTCGTCCGTCGAATCCGAATCATCGTCTTCCGTTTCTTCTTCCGAATTTAGGTCATCATCGCTCGGAAGTTCCTCAATCTCCTCTTCGTCACCAGCGGTGTAGATGTTGCCGGCCAAATAGCCACTTTCCAGGTCCAAAGAGTCGCTACCTACTGGCAAATCCACGGTATCCAGATCATCATGTGTTTCGCGGCGAGTCGATTTCTTGGCCATGGTAACCTCTTTCGCATCAAGCAACGGCGGTAAAGGATAAGCAAGCCGATTTCGCCAGTTTCCAGCAATCTAGGCTTGTCGCGGGACGAAAGAGTCTTTTCGCAAGTTGAGTACCCAGCCGCACACGGGACGACACGCTAACGCCATAAATCGTTTCCAGACAATGCTTTAAAGCAAATATAGCTTTTTCTGCGTGAATTATTGTGGGGAACTCGGGCAACATTTTGTGCAGTCTTGGGTGGATGACGTTGCAATTTGGCAACATCCGCTAAACTTCTTAGTTCGTGGAAACGCCCCGTAGTCGCAAAACAGGTTCCAATTTGCCCCAATCATGGCATCCCTTGATGACCCTTCATGGCTTGATCAACCGAGCCAAATATCGCAATGGCTTCACCAGCATGGTGTTCAAGACGTCATGCGCGGCGAAACAAACCTGCTTCGAATTGTACGCAGCGGCATCACGCCAGACTTACAGAATTTTCTAATCAGGCACTTAGGCCTTTTGCTTCCCGCCACCGGCGATCCTGGAGCTGTGCTCAATAACCTCGATCGTTTCATCGAAGCATCTCGATCGCCACAATCACTCGTTTCTTTATTCGAGCGCGATCCTACCTGCTTACCTACATTGGTTCGCATCTTTTCCGTCAGCCAATTCCTCGCTGATCAACTGATCCGAGACCCTGAGTCTTTCGACCTTTTGAGACTCACCGAAGGACAAGCAGTTCCGCGGGAAAGATTGTTGGACGAAATCGCGACTGAGGTCTTGGCAATGGCGGATGAAACGCAAATGATGCGTTGCCTGAGAATATGTCGCCAACGGGAGATGCTGCGGATCGCCTACGGTGATTTCATCGAACAACATTCACTTGAAGTGGTTACGGAGCAACTTTCTTTTCTGGCTGAGACACTTACGGAAGCTGCTCTATTATGGGTCCGTCGCGACCGCCAACGTAAACGACCGGAACCTCGTCATAAAAATGGAGACCCAATTCGATTTGTAGTCATTGCGCTAGGAAAACTTGGAGGAGTAGAACTCAATTACTCCAGCGACATCGATCTGATTTTTCTAGCGGACCTGGATGAATCAGACTTTTTCCACCACTCTGCTGCCGCCGAATACCTTGAACGATTAGCAACACAACTGATCCGAACGCTGGCAGAGAAGACTGCCAATGGACGAGTATATCGCGTCGATATGCGACTACGACCGCTGGGAGCCGATGGAGCTTTGGTCTGCAGCCCTCAAGCAGCCTTGAATTACTATGAAAACCTGGGCAGAACCTGGGAGCGTCAAGCTTATCTTAAAGCGCGCGTTATCGCGGGTGATAGAGAATTGGGTCAGGCTTTTTTGGATGAAATGCAACCCTGGATCTTTCGACGCTACCTATCGCGTGCGGACATCATTGGCATCGGGGCCTTAAAAAGGCGCATTGAAAAACGTCCCCAAAACCAAGTCGCGAACGAGATCAATGTAAAACTCGGACCGGGAGGAATTCGAGATATCGAATTCGTGGTCCAGTTCCTGCAATTGCTGCACAGTGGCGATCTCAAATCGATTCGCAGTGGCAATACACTGCAGGCGATTAATAAGCTGGCAGACGCCGGAATTCTTAACCTGCAAGAAAGCTCTATTCTCGACGATGGCTACCGATTGCTCAGACGAATCGAGCACTTTTTGCAAATCATGTTCGATCTGCAGACACATTCTCTCCCGGATACACCGTCGGAATTACGAAAACTTGCGCTACGCATGAGTTTTCGCGACAATATGGATCAACCTGCAGAAACCCAGCTTTATCAACTATTGACGGAAAAAACCGGACGAATTCGACGCATTGTCGATCATTTGCTTCATCGCGCATTCACCGATCACGGCGAAGTCGCCGATGAAACCGATCTCATCTTAGAACCTGATCCTGCCCCAGAAGCAATCCAGCGAGTTCTTTACAGACATGGATTCTCTCATCCAGAGGAAGCTTATCGACGACTGATGGATTTGTCGCGGGAGACTGTCAGCTTTCTCTCAACGCGAAGATGTAGGCACTTCTTAGCAGCAATTGCTCCAAAGCTGCTGGCTAGTATCGCACGAACTCCGTTCCCAGACCGCACTTTATCTCAGCTGGCAAATGTCAGTAACAGCCTCGGTGGCAAAGCCGTTTTGTGGGAATTATTTAGCTTTAACCCACCATCGATGCAACTATACGTTCGACTATGTGCAAGCAGCCCATATCTGGTTGAATTGCTAACGGGCAATCCAGGCATGATAGATGAGTTGCTTGATTCCCTGCTATTGGATCGCTTACCTGAATTGTCGCAGTTAGAAACCGAGTTGGCTGACCTCTGTCGCAATGCTAACGAAATCGAGCCAATTCTGCTGAGCTTTCGCAACTTCAATCACTTGCGTGTTGGCACGCGAGATATTTTAGGGAAAGAAAGTATTGTAAATACCCACGCAGCGCTATCCGACATTGCCGAGGTGTGTTTACGCCAAGTGGTCGAATACGAATACAGTCGACTAACAAAACGATACGGTATTCCCATACTGGAAAGTGGGCCAAGAGCTGGGCAAATTTGCGATTTCACGATCGTAGCCCTGGGAAAACTTGGAGGACGGGAACCAAACTACCACAGTGATCTCGATATCCTTTTTCTCTTTGAAGGCGACGGATCTACCGCCAGTCCAACTCGAGGAGGACGTGTCGAAACGACGACCAACAGACACTTCTATAATCAACTTAGCCAAAGATTGATTCAAACTGTTTCCAAAATCACTCCCTGGGGACGTCTGTATGAAATCGATGCGAGACTCCGTCCCACAGGACAAAGCGGTCAACTTGCCATCGCTGTAGAAGATTTAGCCAATTACTTCAAGGCAGGACAAGGACAACTCTGGGAACGTCAGGCCCTGTGCAAAGCTCGACCTATCTGTGGAAGCGAAGATATACGCAATTTCGCGATGTGCACAATTCGGGAAATCATTCAAGATATACCCTGGAGTGGCCACATCGCGAAAGAGATTTACGCGATGAGACTGCGATTGCAACAAACAGCATCGCCACAGAATCTCAAACGTGGAATCGGGGGAACTCTCGATATTGAATTCATTATTCAAGTCCTCCAAATCAAATATGCCCGACAACATCCTGACAT
>JAUMAI010000588.1:0-6894 GCA_032116775.1 Pirellula sp.
AACAAGCTCGACGCCGTTGGGAAGCGTGATAGGCAAGATCTGATTTGACGAATTTTCAAGCTCCCAGCTACTAACGTGAACGATCCTGCCATCTCTCGAGTGCCAATGTTGATGAGTTGCTACCTCAGCCCAGCATTTTGGGGCCTGACTTTGAGGCGATATTCGCGCCAAAATATCGTTGGCCAAATTGCTGTCAGCGCGATAAGTTGCCAATGATTCTAAGGAAGCCGCTTGTACTGGAGGAAGAGCCTTCCAACCTGTCTCTGGTTGCTGTATTTCCAGGCTCGAGGAGATATGCAAGCGAATCTCCTCATTGGTTGCTTGATCAGAGGTTGGCCACGCGATCGTTTGCCAGTTTTTAGCTTCTACAGTTCGGGAACTTTTCAATTCAAACGGTTCACTCAGTGGTCTTGGTAGAGTGATAACATACGATTCGCCCTCGGCTGCATTCATTCCTAATTCGCGACTGGCTTGCAGCGTATACTGGCGTTCTCCATCCTCCCATAACCATAAAAGCGGCTCCGTGCGAGCCTGCTTGAAGCGAACACTAACACGGTCCATCGCACCAAATAGTGGCCTAAACTGCAGCCGATATTCTTCCTCAATCAAATCCCCACGCGGACGTACGAAAACATCCAACGCTCCGGTATAAGTCGATGGCTCGCTCGTAAAGACTAATTCCGGTAACTTTCCTTGCTCTGAATACAACAGCCAGCTATTACTAAATCTCGGCAAACGATTTCTTTGCCAATCCAATAACTCACTTTCGCCCAGCAATAGAGATATCAGAAGAGGTGTGGGTTTTAATAGAAATCGTCCCGTCGTTTCAACCGCGATTACACCTGTTAGCGAGCCGTTATGGAGCTTAAACAAGGGTGTCGACGGAAGCTTGATCTCTGACGCATCGGTTTCCACGGCACGATGAGCCTGCAACTCAACAGTCAGTTGCTCCTCATCGAGATATTCATCCCATCGCAGTAGGACGGACGAGCCGTTTGGTGATGTATCTTCGGTAACAATAAGCTTCGCGCCGGGAGTGGTGATGACATTGTCAAGGATCCAACCCTCTCCCAAATCGAGTCGTGTTTCACCTCCCCCTTTAAACACTGGTTTAATCCTCAGCCAGCCAGTGGCACCAAGTGAGCCTTTCACCAAGTTTAGTCTAGTGAGTGCTGAAGCTCTTACAGTGCGTTGCATCACAGTTGCGGAGAGACGAATCTCTGGAATATGGCCACTCCATCTCCATTGCCAGCGGCCAGGTGACTCGGAATTGGGAGTTACCGCTTCCGTTGCGATGGATGTATCAGCACCCGATATCGATATATTGAGCGGAACTAGTGTGTCACGAAAATCAACAATCGTATCACCACGCAATACCACCGAATTAGAAATTTGTACGGCAGGTAAGCGAGTATCATCCCAACTATCTACCGGTGCGAAAGACGATACTTGCAATTGACCAAGTCGCGTAGCATCTGAAATATCGCTAAGCTCAACACGTACTTGCTTGGTCCCATCCTCAACGGCACTCCATGCCAACACCTCATTGCCGAGCCGAATTTCCTTTATTTTTAGTGGCTCCTCTACATCGAGATAAAGATTTCCACTGGTGATTGGATGGAGCATGGTTGCTCTAGTGATAAGCTCTACACCGGAAGTGTTTAACCTATACTGTTGCAGCAGAGAAGCTGTAATCGAACGAGCAGCTGGGTTGGCTTCTTTTTTATCGACCGAAATTTTCAATTCTATGGCGGTGTTACCACTGAAGTCGATCTGCCAGATGCGCTGATCTTGTTGGCTATATTTTTGCTGCCAGGCGTTAAAGGCGGCCTGAAATAACTCGGCGAGATTCCCAGTTCCCGCAAAACGCACTTGTTCGGGCGGAAGTATTCTCGCTACTCCCGCAGATACTGTAAGCGTAAGATTGGAATCAAGAGCTAGCAGTATTTGGTTTCTGGTGGCATTGGGAAATGCAAGGGAAAATTGGCGAGTCCCTTCACTCGTATCTTGGGCAAGCGATTTCCAGGCGAATGCAACCGGCGTATCATCCCAAATAGTCAACCACAGATTCTGTCGATCATCAACCAGCCAGTTGGGGCGATCAGCCCACTCTACTAGATCTGCGAGGTTCTCATCCGTCAGGTTGGTAATGGCCACATTCCATGGCGCTACCTTTAGGTAATTGGGGGTGTCGTCTGGATAGTCAATTTTCCAGAGCGATAAGTCAGAGATTAGTTCGTTATCGCGCAAACGTACAAAATAGGATGCATTGGAAAGTTTGGGAATCGTAGTCCACGCCTCAGCATCAACATTGGATTCATTCGAAAGCAATAACTCCAGATCATCTACGGCGATAGGCATGTAGTCTCGGGGAACTAATTTTCCGACCTGTTCTTCCGGAACAAAAATTCTTTGAAAACGTGGAGGCCCCGCTGTAGTCGAGGGCATCGTATTGAGAGATCCCCGAGGATTTGTGACGGCAGGCTCCTGAGGTGGTTGAGCCGGTAAGGCAACGTTTAAAAAAAGACACAACACCAAACCAAGAAGGTTACGATTCAGTCCTGCTCGACGACCTGTGATCCATCGCTTGACTTGCAAATAAAGCAAGTGGAACTGAACCACACAAATCATCATTGGGCTGCATCTCCTGTATTAGAAATGCCCCCAGTCACGCCTGAATTGCCTGCGGCCGTTATAGTGGCTGTCCCAGAAGGAGAAGCTGCTTCAGCGGAGAGAGGAGTTGAAGGATGGCTTCGTTCCTGCTTGGCAGAAACGCCGCTTCCACCACCAGGAAGTGAAGCCGTCGCCGTTGGGTAATTCGTAAAGACACTGCGTCTCTTAACGCGTTGCCCAATGGCCCATTGTGCTACCACGTAGACTACGGTTAAGCCAAAAGCAGCCAGCAATAACTGGATAACCATCATGGCCGCATCAGGTAGATAGATTGCCAAAATACCGAGCAGGACGAGCATCACAGATATGAAAACAGGATTTCGAACGAAGCGTATCGAGGTCCACAGGAATGTTAACGCTATAGTACCAACTCCAACGGGAAGCCAAATCCACGGTTTAGGGAGGGCCGTAAATCTGAGCGATGGCTGATCACCAAATCCGCTCATAACATAGCGATTCACACTTGGTGGTAGGGGAGACTGGGCACTTGCCCCTGTCCATTTCTCTAGTTGGTCTTGGGTCAAGTCACTGACTCGATGCCACCCCAAGCCATACCAACTCCAACGCCATTCCGGTGAAAGATTACTGGGTGCAATCACGAGATGCTCTGAACTTGGAACAACAAGTTCCCAGTAGAATTGCTGAGGCCCAAAAGCTCCATTGATTTTGGGAATCTCAATATCAACTGGAACTCCAGCCACGCTTCTACCTGCTTCCGACCACAGTTCGAGGCAATACTCTCTCTCGGCTTCGATACCCCCCTTCGGAAGGTCAACGAAAACGGTCGTCTGTTCTTTGTCGATGCTGTACTCAACGCGTTGTCCATCAACCAAAATGTCATACACGTTTGAGAGGAGTGATGCTGGGAGTTTTAACGACAATCGACTCTCACGTGTGGAAACACCGAATACCATGCGGTCGCGTCGCTGCGCGGTGTTAAAAGCAGTTTGCAACCAAGCACGATCAATTCTCGCTGTTGCCACCTCATTTCGGGTTAGACGCTTTAACGCGACATCCAGCGATTTTAAATCAGACTCGACAGGAATGACATTTCCTTGCGTTGTTGTCCCCCAATCCAATTCAGTACTCTCAGCGCGACTACGAGTGGCCGCTTTCACCGACCCCACTTCGCAATCAGCGGTACTAGTGAGCGAAAAACTAGACGCTAACACACCTGCCTTCCCGGGCAGATTCAACTGAACAACTGGAATCGTAATATTAACGTTCTCGCCGATTTCTCCAGGTAATGTGTGTTTAGTATCAACGGATATTTGAACATCGCCAAAAAGGTCACCAATTTGAGAGAACTCCGCCAGAACTTCGTTTTCATTAAGCTCAATCGGTAATGCTGGATCGGTTGGTACCTCTTGTAACGCTACCGCAGTTCCATTTACGGTGGCTACAAGCCCTTGATTGACCAAGAGGCTTCGATCAACAACAAGCCTTAGGGGTTTGAGAGGCTCATTGTCGATACGCAATTTCCAACGCTGTGAAAGCGATGCTTGTAAGGGCGAAAGATTCAAAAAGCTGTTGCTTTCTATCGTGATTTGCTGTGGAAGTAGGTCTCGAATCCCACTCCACTTTATTGCTTTTCCGGCAGCTTGAAAACGATATGAGACGGCGCGTCGCCGACGCTCAAGCGGGATGTTCTCAAGAGCTGTTTGCGGTATTTCGGAATCGGCAATTAAGCCTTCGCTCAAAGACTCATCCTGCCGCAGTAAAACATTATCACCAGGAATGAGGACTAACGTACCCGCACCATAGTCACCAAAATCTTTCCCATCCCCCAGTATCTCACTCACCAACGATGGTATGTCAATTTCCAACGGCAGCGACCGATCCGCGGCGATTTCTCGCAATCCATCAATGCGCCACAGAGCGCTCCGCGAACTATCGGTGTTTCCGCTGGCGGTTCCTCCTGCGTCAAGCCTCAAGCGATTGTCGGCTTCTGCCTGTAATACCAACGGTGTACCTGTCGATGCCTGCATTGCTTCGGTGATCGACCATGACGAAGGGGAAAGGATTATGCTCGCCGCTTGCCCTTGAGCAAACGAGATATCTAAAATCCCACGTAGCTGCAAACGATCCCGAAAGACATCAACCACGTAGGTAGGACGCAATCGAGTTTCGGAGAACTCAGGCTTCAAGGAGATTTGTATCGATCCAGGTTGGCGTTCAAAGCGGAAGCGAGCGACGGAGAGATCTCCTGCCGTCGTTGCCCCCTCATTAGCTACCGGAAACGTTCCACCGTTGGCCAGAGCCAGCACTCGGTAATTACCTGGATAAAGCAATTCAATGAATCCATCATGACGATCGACGGTTTGAATTTGAGGGGACTGGATGATAAAAGTTTTGTCTACGCTCGAAGAGGGTGGTGTCCAATTCCAGTCGACCTCGATTTCCAGCGGATTCAATGGTCGTTCATCCAACACGCGACAGCGTAATTGGATTTCTTTTTGCGGCTGAGCTTGAGTCGCGTCGGAGTCCAGTAGCTCCAAGATGTAACCAGTAGTGTCATCCGCCGCCGATGGCTGCCAAACTGCACCTGCTGGAAGACTAATCATGAATTCCGATGGAAAGTTCGAAGATGTAGACGCCAGTTCGAACATCGTCTTACACCGCCAAGCCAGATTTGGCCCAGCTACTTCGATTCGCGTATTGCTCTGACTTTCCACCACGTTTAACCGAACGCGATTACCCGGCCTTCTCCACAGGATCCCTTGATTGCCGCCGCTACTCTGCAAGGTAATTTCGCTGCGATTGTTTTCGAGATTGCGACTACTGATGGCCTCATTTCCCTGCCCCTCAAGTTCCGGTTGAACGTCATTGCCCTCAACCAGTAAAGAGACTTTGACAGGCGCTTCGGGAAATGCGGCTCTGACCGATAACCGATCGATTGAAGATGCAACTTTCGAAATCAGTTGTAGACGTAGCTTGTGAATCGATTCAGGTTGGCCACGGATCCACCATTGATAGCCAGAGGTTGACGAAACCAATTCGAGTAAATGCTCACCCTCGCCCTCAAATTTTGGAGTTGCGGTTAAGTACCAATCGGCCAAACCCAAAGGGACTGAAACAGCACCTGACACTGCTGAACTGAGCTTTAACTCAATATCAACCTGCCAATTCACCGTATCAGCATTAACCTCTCCATTTACGTTCCAGGCCACAACTTGATAGGCCGGTAACTGAGGATTCAACAACGGCTTCTGGGAGCGAAGCAGTCGCTCAAACTCTTCGTAACGAAGATTAGGAACGAAAATATAGTTTCCACCCGTATCCCGCAAATAAAAAGCGTCCGGCTTAACAACCCCTTTCTCCAAGGCAGAAGGCAATTGCTCCGGAAGCTGTGTTGTCCCAGAGGCCGGCGGCTGTGCCCAACTCGTCATGCCAAGCAGTACAAGACAGATGGCAACAATCGCTGCCCTGTTGATTGCTCTGAATGCTGGATGCAAGAAAATCACGCCTAAAACCATGAATGGGGTTCACCAAAAGTCGGCTCGGAAACCTTCGCCGCTAAAAGCAGAGCCTTTGACGCCGAGAAGCTTCGTTTAGATGAGTGGAAAAGCGCTAGCTTCTCGCGCTATTCCGTCATCTTCCATACTACGTAAGTTAGCCCGGTTCAGATACTCTCCAGCCACCCCAGTGAGCGCTTCAGAATTTATCTTGTCGTTATAATCCGACTATTCCCACTATTGCTCGCGCCTGGGATCGCGCGCGTTCCTTTCGAAAAATATCCTTGGCCTAAGGATACCAATCCTCTGAGGGGGGGCTCAACTCCTTTGTCTCCCCTTTTGGCCAAAATGGTGCAACTAGCTAAGCTCGGTGATTTGCTGGAAGGCATCTCTTAAGCTCTTTGAAACATCTCGCTTGACGTATCTTGACGGTGCCGCCTTGGTCGATTTAAACTGCGTCTGTTTAAAGTCTGTAATGTTAACGACTTACGTCACTTTTCTACATTCGCTGGGAGCTTCAAATCGTGACCAAAAAAGAGATCGTGAAAACGATTTCCGATGAGACTGGCCTAACCCAGCTTCAGATCAAGGAAATAGTCCAAAGAACTTTCCAGGCAATTATCGAGAACCTCGTTGAGGAAGGACGCGTCGAACTGCGCAACTTTGGGGTATTCCAAGTCAAACCTCGGGCGGCACGCAAAGCGAGAAATCCAAGAACCGGTCATCAAGTCGAAGTCCCAGAGAAATTTGTGGTCACCTTCAAGCC
>JAUMAI010000589.1:0-2287 GCA_032116775.1 Pirellula sp.
CGAATTAAAAGATTACATCCCCGCGCCATCCCCCATCCTGCAACGAGTCGCAACCAGACTTTGGCCCGGTCCGTTAAACATTAAGGTCTCGCTCCAACAACCAGACTCCCTCGCCAAGCAATTTCCGGTGGCTCTGCAGTCCTACATCGAAAATCACGATACAGAAATCGCAGTACGCGTGGCCTCACACCCCGCGATCGATGAGGTTCAAAAACTTTCGCCAGGCCCATTATTGACCGGCGAAATACTGCGCTTGCCAAACTCCTGGGCCTGCGACAGCCATTCAGCCGCCACATCGGTCGGCAGGTTTGCTGGTTTAATTGTCGATGATGGCCCAACCGCTCTATCAACTCCAGCTTCCATGCTGCAAGTTGCCAACAATCACTGTCGTCTCATCCGCGAAGGAGCTATTGATCAAGCAGATATCCGCAGTGCAACAAGCCTTATTATTTTATTGGTTTGCACCGGTAACACTTGTAGAAGCCCGATGGCTCAGGCTCTGCTTCAAGAAAAACTGCGGGAAAAATTTAAACCATTTTTTACAGCCGGCCCTCCACCAGCGATTGCGCTCTCAGCCGGCACCAATGCTGCCTCCGGAAGCGGAGCTTCGCACGAAGCAGTGCAAGCGATGCGAGCCCGAGGACTCGATCTATCCGAGCATATGAGCCGTCAAGTCAATCAAGATCTGCTCGCTAACTCAGACCTAATTCTGACCATGACCCAAAACCATCGGCAAGCATTGCTGGGACGTTGGCCTCAATACACTCACAAAGTAATGCTACTCAGTTCGGGCGGTCGAGATGTGGCAGATCCGTTTGGTGGATCACAACAGGTTTATTTAGCAGCGGCTGCGGAAATTGAACATTTTCTTGACGAACTCGTATCAGACTTAGATGAACATTGGTTAGCACAATGGGACTGAGCAAAAGTATTCCATCACGGTAGGATACAACGCTTTCGCAAGAGTAATTAAACCGTTTCGTTGTTGACGCCCGTTTATCCCCGCAGCAACGCCATCGGTGGCGTTGCCGCAGGAAGATCTCGTTTCGTTATTTCCATTTCACTGTTGGACTATTTACTGCAATGCGTATCGCCATCGGTAGTGACCATCGCGGAGTTCACATCAAAGCCAAGCTTGTGCAACTGCTTAATGCAGCGGGACACCTCGTGGATGACAAAGGAACGCATGGAGATCAAAGCGTCGACTATCCCGACTTCGCTGCGGCTGTTAGTCGTGCCGTGGCGGATGGCAATGTAGATCGAGGAATTCTTATTTGCGGAACAGGCATTGGCATGGCTATTGCCGCCAACAAGTTTGCGGGCGTTCGTGCCGCCACATGCTATGACGAAGTGATGGCTGAAATCTGCCGTCGCCACAATGACGTCAATGTATTGTGTCTACCAGGTGACCTTTTCGGTGACAGGCCGATAGCTGATTTGGTGCGTATCTGGCTGCAAACCGACTTCGAAAACGGTCGTCACCAAAGACGTATTGAAAAAATCCAACAACTAGAAAATGACTCTCACGATTAACAAGCGTAGTGAACATCGCAAAACTTTAACGACCAGTGAAACTTTGATTGCTGTAGCAATTGATCGATAAGCAGATTCTAAATTCCTCCAACACTGCTGTTTTTCACTCAAGAGTTTATTGTTGTTTTTTTAAATTCTGTCTAAAGTTTTGAGAGTTGCAGCCGACGAGCTGCGAAAACAATTTTCAAATCGCGATTTCGCCTCTGCGAAATCGTTCTCCGTGCGAATGAATAGGCGCAATCGTGAGTACATCATCTTCGAACACACCAAGCTCAGACGAAGTTGAACTTCTGCTTTTGAATGCTCGCTTGAGAGATGAACTAGAACCGTTCATCGACGAGTCCTTCGACCTGCTGGCTACCAAACGCATGTCTCTAGCAGCAGAAAACGAATTCTTGGCATCGATGCTCGCTTGGGAACGAGCTCCGATGCTCCCGATTAGCCAATGGTTCAGTCCAGAATTGAAGCTACCATCACCAGACAGTTTGACCGAAGAAGAGATCAGTAAACTACTGATTGAAACTCAACAGAAACTGTACGAACAAAGAATTGTCTTAGACTTTACCGATCATCTCTCTGATCGACAGCTTTATTGTCTTATCTGCCGCGACATCCTCCCTTCTTTTGAAAAGAAAATCGATCTGCCTCGCAACTACTTGCATTGGCACTGCCTGGATGACAACGATACTGAAACGTGGCTAAGGTATTACGCGTCGCCCGATGAACGAGCCACTTGGGCTGACGAAACAGGGTT
>JAUMAI010000590.1:0-1988 GCA_032116775.1 Pirellula sp.
CTTCAAGACTTATCGCTAGGTCAAAACGACTGCTGAGGCTTATTGACTCCGCCAGATCGATTTGTATAAAAGAGTCAACTGGTATTACCAGTTGATCAGGCGAGACCCATGAACCGTCAAGGCCAAGAATTTCGCAGGTTGCTATTTCCTTAACAGCTTTCAACCAGACACCGGTGCCACAGCCGACGTCAACGATCGACTTTGGACCGATCAGATCAAGTACGACTGGCAAAATCTGAAGTGCTGATGATCTGGCGGAGTCGGCAAGAGACTCAAAAAAATTTTCGTTATACATAGACATAGAAAGCCCCTGACCCGATAATGCGCAGAGAACATAACGACATGTCGGCTATGGTGTAGGAAATGTCATGCCGAGTATCTAGGTTTATGTGGTCCGGCCGTAGGGTAGTTTCGTTTCTCAGACCCCGTCAAGTAGTGCGGACTTTCACGATTTATTGAGCGTTTAATACGCAAGAGTTACGGTCGCGATTGCCGGTTAGGCATCGACTTCGTAACCTGGTCAGGACTATTGTGCGAGATCCCTCCCCAACGGGAGAGATTTGGGCAGTGACCATGGTTAAGAACGAGGCAGACATCATTGAGGAAACTCTGCGCGCATTGATCTCCCAAGGAGTAGACCAAATCATCGTGGCTGACAATGGCTCAGACGATGAAACGCCTGCGATCTTGGATCGGCTTTCGGCCGAGTTGCCGATGCTGGTTCTGCGCGACCCAATTGTTGCCTACTGGCAAGGAGACAAAATGTCCACGCTGTCTCGCCTGGCAACCAGCATGGGTGCCGCCTGGATCGTTCCTTTTGATGCCGATGAACACTGGTACGGCACTGATGGACGCACCGTTGCTGACGTGCTTCATAACACGGACGCGGTCGTCGTCCGCGCACAATGTTTCCTCTATCTTACAATTGAGGAGACCGGTGCCCAGACCTTTGCAGAGCGATTCCCCTATCGCTTTACGGCGCCATCTGGGGCGGTGAAGGTAGCATTTCGCGCAAATTGGCTGGTGCGACTTTGGCCCGGCAATCACGGGGTAACAGTTCCAGGCCGAGACGCTATTGATGGTTTACGGATCGCACACTACTCGCTTCGAACACCTGAGCAGGTATTGCGCAAAGCAAGGGATGGTGCCGCTGCGGTTCGTGCGACGGGTGAAGAAATGCACGTGGCGCGGTGGTTCGAACTTGAGAAGGCAGACGAAAATGCCGCTAGCAAATTCATCGAAGATCTTGTGAAATTTAGAGAAACTGTTTATGACCCCGCTTCATCTTGGAAATTAGGCTCAAAAAAATAAGTGGTTCCCCTGATCTCGACTAATTCGTGCCGACATGGTAGCCACCGCTAGGGCTCGCTCGACAGACCTACGAACCGTCCCTGACAATACGGGACAAGTCAGCACTTGAACTCTAAGCCTCAGTTTGCTCGACAGGACACAGTGCGCATACGGATTCGATACGACGCAGATTAGACATTCAGAACGGTGAAGTTTGTAGGAATCCGGTGTGGTTGAGATTCGTCCACCTCTCTGGGATTATGTCACTCGGAAAGGGGACCCACGGCTCAGGGGCAACTACTAGCCGATCTGGTGTCGCACCCGGGTGATTGTCACCCAACCAAGCGCCCCACCAAAAGAAAGTGCTGTTGGCAATGATCGAATGGTCCATCAATTCCATCATCCGCAGTTGAATCGGGGGTGTTACCGAAGTTATCGAGGCTGCTTGCCACCCTTTGGACTGTAACCAAGCAGTAAAACTTCTAGCGGATGCGGGAAGGTCTGCAAAGACGACAAACAATGGTGCCGTCACGCGGGATGCAACATATTCGCAAGATTCCTCATAGTGAGTGCGCGGCAAAATCCAGCCGGCAGCTCCAAAATCAACGTCGCTTCGAATGCTCACACCGACGAGAGTGCAAGGGCCGTCAAAGTTTGCTCGAATTAGATCTACCCGTTCGAGCGCCTCAACTGGCATC
>JAUMAI010000591.1:0-2136 GCA_032116775.1 Pirellula sp.
CGAGCCTTTTTCCGCTTGGACCCCTTGGGCTGTGCCGGTGTTGGCACTTGCTGGCCTTTGGATGGCTCGACTTTGCGAAGATGCTCGCGTTCGATCAGCCGCAGAAGCTTGTTATTTCGGTGCCATGATCGTTGCCTCGCTGATCACTTTGCGAACTATTCTTGCGGATGATCATTGTTGGTTACTTCATACGGCAAGCCTTGGGATGATGATTCTCGGCGCGATTTTCCCTCACCATACTATGGCCGCAAATACACTCGATTCGAGCCCTTGGGACTCGAACCGCTGGGATCCGATGAGCTCGGACTTCGCAGACAACAACGCGATCGATCCATCGGTTCAGTAAGTTCCAGTAGGACTCTCTTTGAGTTCAATAAATTCAAGGAACATCCGCATGGTGCGAAACGCATATATCCTTGCGGGGGGCAAGAGCTCGCGGTTTGGATCGAATAAAGCTTTGACACCTATCGGTGGACAGCCTCAACTTCATCGGCTCTCACAAGCCCTTTCATCGGATGGTTGGTCAACCACGGTAGTGGCTCAAGAATCGTTTCGACAAGAACTACTCGACTTGCGAACCGCTCCGTCGCTACGCGTAATCGTTGATCACGAACCGGACCAAGGTCCGGTTGCCGGTGTACTTGCTGCTTTGAGCGATCTACGAGAACGCTTGATGAATTCAAATGAAGGTGTTACCCAAAGCCCCTCATCCGCTTACTGTTTGTTATTGCCCTGTGATCTATGGGAATGGCAACCTATCTGGACCGAACGATTTTCTGAGGTCGCAAACGGTCTCAGCAGCAAGCCTGCCGACTTATTGGTCGGCTTGAGGAGAAAGCCGTCGGAGTCGGGCTCGACATCCCGACCTGATTTCATTCCGTTCCCCTGTTGGCTTCGCGTCGAAGCACTTGCGATATTGCAACACGTTTGGGATGAAGGTCAACGATCGATGCGAGGGGTGTTTCGGGCGATGGAGTCGCATACGGCTTGGATAGATCTATCCTCACCCGACGAGGAAGCGATACTGCCAAGATCTTTTAATACACAAGAAGAACTGGGGCGACTAGGTACTAGCTAAGTTGGCATTAGGTAAGCAGTACTAGCTAAGCAGCGAAAATCCGGAAACCAAATCGCTGAGATTTACTTCCGACTACTTTCGTGCCGCCTCCGTTTACTCTTGCGATGCTTCCGATTATTTTCGTGCTGCTTCGCAGACGCCGCAGTGACCTTTGACAAGTACTTCGCTGATCCTTGCGATATTCAAACTTCGGCGAACGGTTGGGCTTGGAAGCGCCATTTCTTCGATGCACGAAACGGAACCGCAATCCACGCAGACAAAGTGTGGGTGGCTGCTACGGTCGTGAGAAGGATCCCTGAGTTCGAAACGCCAAACATGGTCTCCAAGTTCGGTTCGCAAAACTAATTCGGCTTCTGCTAGATCGGTTAGATTTCTAAATACCGTGGCTTTGTCGAACCCGAGTGGGACCAATTGATCGGAGAGTTCGGCGTGTGTTTGAGGTTTCGCAGCTCGCTTGAGGGCGTTGATCACGGAGATGCGTGCAGGAGTGCTACGAAGGCCGGCTTCCCGAATCAATTTTCGGGCTTCGTTCACATCATCGACACCGGTAGTTTTCTTCTTTGCGTTCATCACGCACCTGCGTTCGCTTCGTTGGGTTGTAAGACGGACTTTAATCGCGCGAGGGTCTCTGGGGCTCCCAATTCAAGTTTTCCAAAGCCGTACAGAGCGCCTAGGTCGACGGCTTGCTGTTGATGTTCAGGATAGTTGGTGATGAGCATTGCGGGAATATGTTGCGTGGTGCTGTTCGCTTTGAGAGCTCGCAGGATATCGATCCCATCGCTGTAATCGACATCTAGTTTTCGGTTGATCAAGATCAAGTCAACAGACTGCTTTTTGAGGATATCAAAGGTATCTGTCGCTTGGTCTGCCTGGAGGATTTCGACGTCGAAATGTTTTCTAAGCAGCGAAGAGATCGAAGAATGATCTGGTCCGCAGTTGCCGACATCGAGGACATACGAGTACCTGGCGACCTACCGCTTGCCGAAATCGAAAAGCTGCGCAACCAAGAGAGGCTCGACGACAATGTCAAGTCCCGCCTCGACGACATGCTCTCGTGC
>JAUMAI010000592.1:0-2664 GCA_032116775.1 Pirellula sp.
AAATTTTGGCTAATTGAGGTTGAATTGAAGCCAGGGATGGCCGATAATTAGCTATAGAACAGCCAACGCAAGTGGAAAAAGTGGAAATCAGATGGAACCGAAGAAAACTATGACGCTCAACTTATCCGTCGAGGAAATGACGGCATTAGAAGGGCTTGCAACTGAGAAAGAGCTTTCGAAAACAGGAGTCATTCGGCAGGCGCTCCGGTTGTATCAGCTCATCCATGAGCGGACCGCAGCCGGCGAAAAGCTTGTTTTTGAAGATGAGAAGGAGGGCAAGAAGGCGGAGGTAATGCTACTTTGACTTCGAAGAAAATAGAAATTGTTAGGGTGGCAGATCGTGTAGTTTTAGGCGCTGAGCTGGTAACTGGCCTGCGACCAGAGGACTTGATTGACATCGATCGCCAATGGCTACCTCTACGGCAGCGCGTCGTTAGAGGATTACGCGATGCTGGTGTGCCACAAGAAAATTGGCCGGAGAGCAGCGGTTGGAACTGGGTGAGGAAATCGGCGGCGCTCAAATTGATGGCGATTCGAGGGTTTGGGATTCGACTCGAAGAGCGTTGGATTGGTGTATCAATGATCAATGTCGCTCAGTTTTCTGCGAAGCTTGCTCCGGACCAAAACAAGCCTTTGGTTTATCTTGAGTTTATCGAAACAGCACCAGACTGTTGGCCAGAAAAGATAACAGGAGTTGCTCCCAAGTTTGCTGGTTGCGGAGCTCAAATGTTACGGCAGGTTGTTTTTGAGAGCGTCGAGGAAGACTTCCAAGGAAGAGTTGGGCTTCATTCGCTCGATCAGAGTCGCAGCTTTTATGAGCGGCATGGAATGACGGTTATAGAGATTGACGCAACGAAAGAGAATCTTGCGTATTACGAATTTACGAAGGAGACAGCAGCAGCATTTTTACGTAGTGGAGACAAGAAATGAATAATCAATCAAGCAGGTATCTCGTTGATCAAGACTGGTTGTTGGCAAACGCAGAGTTTGAAGCAACTGAGGGGAGTGTCAGTGTTCGTGGAAGTAATGCGGACGGAACGCAAAGCGCCGCAGGCGTACGCAGTCCATTCAAGCACCGTGGACACGATGACCACTCTGTCGGTGCGTTTGCACAACTGGTTGAGTTCGGTCGCCGAAAAATGGGCTTGTCGTTGGAGCAGCTTGCCGAGGAGGCCGACATTGACTTAGAGGAATTGGTTGAAATCGAACGTGCCAATGCACAGCCCAGTCCTCGCGCATTGCATCGCCTTGCATTGACCTTAAAACTCCCCGTGGAGCCATTGGCGACGGTCGCAGGTTTGGTCAAGGCTCGCGATGAGAACCTAGAGCAGGCCGTGTATCGATTTGCTGCGCAAAGCGAACCGAATTGCGAGCTTTCACCACAGGAAGAAGATGCGTACAACTCGTTTGTTACTGTGTTGCTTTCGCTGAGCAAAACTCCACAGCAATAAAGCCCTACTAAGAAAGGACTGCTGACCGATGTACGGAAACGGCGTAAATCGATCAACCGCTAAGGCCATTGGCAAGCAAATCGAAAAGCTACTTCATGACCTAGGCGACCCGGAGCCACCGCTTAAGTTGGATCATGTCCGTCATCTACTGACACTTGATCGGCATTACTATTCGTCAGATGATCATAGCCTGTTCACGCGAGCGTTTCACAAGATGACAATCGCTGGCAAGCAGTTAATCAACCGACCTGGGCTCATTAAGGACGTAATATCAAAACGTAAACTTCGGGCGCTTTGGGATCCAGATGCACGTCAGATTTTTGTCGATGCAGAGCTCCCCGATCCAAAGAAACGCTGGGCTGAGGCGCATGAAATTGGACACAGCCTTTGCGATTGGCACGAGACTTTCCTTCACGGTGATCAGAAACAGACCTTGTCTATAGCCTGCCACATACAAATTGAAGCAGAGGCTAACTTCGCTGCAGGGCAGTTACTTTTTCTAGGCAGCGATTTCGTGGATCGTTGGTCATCGACAGTTCAGGATCTCGGAGCCGTGCAGTCATTACAAAGAATCTATCAAAACTCGTTAACAACGACGATGTGGAAAGCCATCGAGTGGACTGAAGTCCCAGCATTTGGTCTGATCTGTCAGCACCCACGTTACGTCGACCAAACGCTTCCTCTCGTTGATCACGTCATCCATTCGGAGTTGTTTAGCAGGCAGTTTACATGTGCTGGAAGTGATGCCTTGTTTGCCGCAGTAAAGTCGATTGCAGATTATCGTAGAAGGGGGCCAGTAGGAGAAGGAGACGTTTGCCTGATTGACGACAACGGGGACAAACGGCCATTCGTTGTGCAGTTATTCAACAACAGTTACCAGACGCTTGCGTTTGGTCGCGGCTTGGCGGTTAATTCCTCGAAGCAAATTTACATGGGCACCTTCTAGCGATTCTTCTTCAACATGTCAGACACCAAAGTACGTGATGAACCTATCGAGCAGCACTTGCCTGTCAGCGGTCTGATCGTAAACATCATACGTGATTTGGGGATTCGTACTGTCGGCGATCTTTGCAGCCTCGATATCAAGACTGTTGAGCAGGTGAAAGGAGTCGGTGTAAAAAAAATCGCCGAGCTTAAACACTTGATTGAGATGGCGCAACAGTTCGCGGGCATTTCGCTTGATCCCGTCAGTGATACGAGGATCGAGCTAACT
>JAUMAI010000593.1:0-1708 GCA_032116775.1 Pirellula sp.
ATCGATCTAATCCATGCCGTTTAAATTCTTCCCAGCGCTGATAACCAGCCGTGGTGCCACCTCGTGTATCGCCAACTGGTCCAACGGCGTGGTCAATGTTGCACTCCGCTATCAGTTCTTCCAAAGATGCCTTGCGTAAATCGAGTGGTTCAAAGGGAAGAGGACCTTGATAAGGTTTGGTTGCAACAGTGCATTCAGGCCAAGGGCGAGATACTCGCTCTTTATAGAGACTTTCGGTAGCGTCTCGATATGCGAAAGCACGGTCGTAGGCTTGTCCTACAAGTTTCATCGGTACCACACAGGCAGCATCCACCAAAACGATGGGTGTCGATGTCGTATCACGGAGACGTTCTGTCCATGGCATAGTAGGATCAAGCGGGAAGTCTTCAGTGACCATGATTGCCGCTTGCTTGGCCAACATCTTGAGATGCGGCTCTCTATTGCCTGGCCGACCAAGGTGAAAAAAATAGCTCAGCTCAGAGTGAGCCATCTGTTCCTGCAAATCCCGAATCCCCTCCAGCATAAACCAGTGGTGGCGATCCGAAGCGTATCGATAGTGTTCGCAAACAGCTTGGTAGATTAGTAGAGGCAACCCACTTTGACTGGCGAGGTGACGGGCTACATCCAGTGTCGGGTTTTCTTCCACGCGAAAAGCATGATGCAGCCAGCAGATCACGAACTCCCCGCGGTGGTTTGGGGAACCATTGCTATAAAGGTGACTGCGTTCCCGGAGGTGGTGGGGGAGAGACCGCAGGGATTCTGCCCACGCCCCGCCTGAAACCGACATGTTACACCCCTCACCAAGAAAAAAGTCCGTAAAGAACCTGGGAACTATCCAGATACGCTCGCTACCCTACCGCACTGTTTTGAAACAATGCTGCTTTGAATCAATGCCGTTTGGAACTACTGCTGTTTCGAAGGCTGCTGATTCACAACACGCTTTGCCAGTGAGCACCGTGGGATAGAACACCGTACCAATGTTCCGCTTCACCGTCGGGGTACTATATGAGTGGGACAAGAGACCATTCCCTAAACTCCTGGGGCAAGCCTAATAAAAGTATGGAAATTCCAAGCCAGAAGAGAATCTGGAGCCATCTGGAAGAGTGGTTTCGCAGCAAAAATTGGAAGCCTTTTCCGTTTCAGCAAAAGGTTTGGGAAGCTTATTTGGCTGGGAGAAGCGGATTAGTTCACGCGGCAACTGGAACTGGGAAAACAATGGCCGTGTGGTTGGGGCCCGTCGTGGAAGCTTGGCTGGAGCAGCAGACGGTCCCGCACCCAGGCAAGGGGCTTCAAGTTCTCTGGATCACACCTTTACGAGCATTGGCTGGTGACACTACGGAGGCGCTTCAGGCAAGTGCGGACCAATTAGGTGTTCCGTGGCGAGTTCAGTTGCGTACAAGTGATGTTGGAAGTTCCATTAAGGCTAAACAACGCAAAGATGTCCCTGAAGCCTTAGTGACGACCCCAGAGAGTCTCACGATCTTGCTCACATACGAAGAATTCCGCAGTCAACTGGAATCTCTCCGTTGTGTTGTTGTCGATGAATGGCACGAATTATTTGGGACCAAACGAGGAGTGCAGGCGGAGTTAGCTTTGGCGAGATTGCGCACCCTCAAGCCAACTATCAAGATATGGGGAATCTCAGCAACTTTGGGTAACCTGGAACAGGCTTTGGAGACCTTGGTGGGGCCCAGTTTGGCTAAGGATG
>JAUMAI010000593.1:1718-4892 GCA_032116775.1 Pirellula sp.
TCCTTGGTGCCCAACCAAATTGAGCGATTCCCATGGGCGGGACATAGCGGCGGAACCATGGTCGCTGAAGTGGTGGGCATGATTGATCAGGCTCGCAATACATTGGTCTTCACCAATACTCGCTCGCAGACGGAGGTGTGGTATCAGGCTTTGCTGAAAGCTCGACCCGATTGGGCTGGTTTGTTAGCGATACATCACGGCTCCTTAGATACTTCGGTCAGGCAATGGGTCGAAGGGAGGTTGCGAGCGGGAGATCTGAAAGCTGTTGTTTGTACAAGTAGCTTGGATTTGGGTGTTGACTATCCCATGGTGGAGCAAGTGATACAGATTGGTAGTCCCAAAGGTGTTGCGCGATTGATTCAGCGAGCTGGACGCAGTGGGCATCGACCAGGTTTGCCGAGTCGCTTAACGTTCGTGCCGACGCATGCTCTAGAGTTGGTCGAGCTAGCAGCCGCTCGTCGAGCGATGGAAATGAAGCAAATCGAAGGAAAGTCGCCCGAAAATAAACCGCTCGATGTGTTAGTACAGCATGCGGTTACCTGTGGTATTGAGTCGCATTATGATCCGGGCGAACTTTTGCGCGAGGTGCGTTCTACTTCGGCATACGAAAGTTTAAGCGATTCGGAATGGCAATGGGTTTTGCGATTCTGTACCCAGGGAGGCGAATCATTACAGGCATACCCGGAGTTTCATCGGTTGCGATACGTTGATGAAAGGTATTGCGTCGATGATAAGCGAGTCATGCGGCAGCATCGAATGTCGATAGGGACCATTACCTCAGATGCCGAGGTACAGGTTCAATATCTGAAGGGAGGCCGTCTAGGAAGTGTTGAAGAGACATTTGTAGCGCGACTGAAACCTGGTGATCGTTTCCTATTGGCAGGCAAGTTACTTGAGCTGGTAAAGGTCAAGGATAATACTGCTTTTGTTAAAAAGGCTCGTGGTAATCCAACTGCTGTTCCGAGATGGTTGGGTGGGCGTATGCCGTTATCGAGTGAATTATCGGCGGCCATGCGTCTCGAAATAGCGAATGCTGCCCGCGGTTGTTTCAACGGTCGCGAAATGGAAACGGTAAAGCCGTTGTTAGATCTCCAGGCAAAATGGAGCCATCTGCCTCGCGAGGATGAATTATTGATAGAGCAAGTCGAGTTTAAAAAACGACACTTGTTGTTTTTCTATCCGTTGGAAGGGCGTTTGGTGCATGAGGGATTAGCTGCCTTACTTGCCTTGCGGTTGAGCCGCATTCAGCCGATCACCTTCTCGCTGGCCGTCAATGATTATGGCTTGTTGCTGGAATCGGTGGAGCCTGCTCCGTTGGATAAGGCAGATTTTGGAAAGCTATTTTCGTTAGAGTATTTGGAAAACGATATTGCCGAGAGTCTTAATTCCACAGAGATGGCGAAAAGACACTTCCGTGAAATCGCGCGCATTGCGGGGATGATACATTCTGGGTTCCCTGGTCGAAGTAAGACGATGCGATATCTTCAAGCGTCCAGCAATTTGTTTTTTGATGTTTTTGCGCAGTTTGAACCTGATTCGTTGCTGTTGCAGCAGAGTCGACGTGAGGCGATGGAGAAGCAGCTTGAGTTGAAAAGACTGGAAGCTACACTGGTACGATTGGAGAGACAATCGCTGGTTATAAAGTATCCAAGTAAGCCGACTCCTCTAGCGTTTCCTCTGATTGTTGAGAGAATGCGGGAGCGGTTGAGTAGCGAGACCTTGGCTGAGAGAGTGATGAAGATGCAACAACAATTAGAACTTGCGGCCAATAACTAGCGGCTAATAAATAGCGACCAACGACAGATACGATTAAGGCGATGCACTCAGACACTACTTCTGGAAAAATGGATTTCTCATGTCGCCTGAACCAGGTTGTTGCTCCATAAAGATCTGTGGCCAACAGTTGTTGATGTTGTCCGAGCGCGCCCTGTATTGGCAAGAGCAAAGAGTTCTGTTCGTGGCCGATTTGCACCTAGGAAAAGATGCGACATTTCGACAGGCGGGATTGCCAGTTCCCGCTGTCAGTACTCGAGATAGTTTGTCGCGTTTGTTAAAGCTCATAGAGCGATGGCAACCAGTTGAATGCATCATTTTGGGCGATTTGATTCACGCAGCGAATTCCGTCAATGAACGTATTGAAGCAGAGTTGACTTCTTTCTTCGAACAAGCCAACGGTTGTCGCTGGAGATTGATTAAAGGGAATCACGATCGGCATTCCAAACATTGGCCGAAGCACTGGCCGTTGCTGATCGAGAGTGACAGTTATGAATTGAATCCGTTTATGTTGGTCCACGTTCCTCCCGGCAGCACGCAAGAGAGTCGTAAAGAAAAAGAAGTCAGCAGTACGCAGAGGCATCGGATCGAACAGAGTATGTCCAGCCATTTCTTTCTAGCGGGACATATTCACCCTGCATGGCGTGGAAAGAGTTCAGTACTTGTGAGAGAAAAACTGCCTTGTTTCTGGCGTACGGCACAAGGTTTAGTGCTACCCGCTTTTGGCACTTTTACTGGTAGCCATTTAATCGAACCAAAAGCGGGCGAACAGATTTACGCTATCGCGGAAGATCGGGTGATTGAGGTTTAGGTACTCAAGGTACCTTTGCTGCTCGGAACGCCTGTTTGACGTGGGTCATGTTCAGTCGCAATGCGCAAGCTACGAGCGGCTGCTTTAAAGATCGCTTCAGCAATGTGATGGCTGTTTCGGCCGTAGTGCAACAGGACATGGAAATTGCAGAGGGCATTGTTGGCAAAAGCTTGCCAGAAATCCTCAACCAGTTCGCTATCGAATTCGCCAATTTTGGGTGAAGGTATGGGAGCGTTGAATACAACGTATTGTCGTCCACTGAGGTCGCAGGCGACGGTCACCAGTGTTTCTTCCATCGGTAAGACCATATGCCCATAACGCCGAATACCTCGTTTATCACCTAAGGCTTTCAGCATAGCTTGGCCCAAGCAGATTCCGACATCCTCAGTGGTGTGATGAGCATCGACTTCCAAATCACCGTGAGCGTCTACCACTAAATCGAATTGCGAATGTTTCGCAAATAACACAAGCATGTGATCAAGAAAGCCAACACCCGTTCGGATTTCAGCTTTGCCAGATCCGTCGAGGTTTAGTTCCAAACGAATTTTGGTTTCAGCAGTTTCTCGATGGATCGCAGCGGAACGGGCTTG
>JAUMAI010000594.1:0-5569 GCA_032116775.1 Pirellula sp.
GATGCCGATCTGTTTGAGTATCTTTTAACAACTCAAATAGCTGTGGTGGACCCAGAAACAGGCGATGTAGAAAAAATTGGTAAGCCTGATTTGTATTTGACATGCTCTCAGTCACCCAACGATGAATATTTTTTGGTGACGAGATTAAAAAAGCCATTTTCATTTACCCTTCCCTATCCATTTTTTCCACGCTGTACGGAAGTCTGGAATCGCAATGGACGTGTTGATTTTACCGTTGCGGATTTGCCGCTGGCGGACAGCATACCGATCGAGGGTGTGCGCATCGGACCACGCAACATTAGCTGGAAGGCGGGTGAGCCTGCGCAAGTGATGTGGGTCGAGGCGCTGGATAGCGGTGATCCTCGTAATAAAGTGGAGCATCGCGATCGTCTCGTGAAAATCGATGTTCCACAGCTGAGTCCTGCGGAAGAGCTATTGAGGATTCAGCATCGCTATACAGGCCGTACTTCATTACAACAGTCTCATTTGCTGCTTGTCTCTGAATACGACCGAGAGCGCCGCTGGACGAGAACGATGCTCCATGATTTGCAGAATCGAGCGGCGACTCCTCGGGTGATGTCGGATCGTAGTGTCAACGATCATTACGGTGATCCAGGCAGTGTGCTGATGGCGTTTGATGAAACTGGCTGTGCGGTTGCCAGGCAGTTTCAAGACTCTCTCTTCTTGGCAGGACACGGAGCTACTCCAGAGGGATCGCTGCCATTCCTGGATGTCTGGGATCTTACAAGTTGGCAGTCGAAAAGATTATGGAGATGCGAGTCTGGTTGTCTGGAATCGGTGATTTCTGTTCGTCTGGCAAGCGATTCGCTGGAGATCATCACGCGACATGAGTCACGTAAGTCACCTCCGAATTGTCGCCTCAGGTCGTTAATTGGCGATCAAATTCGACCGCTGACCGAGTTTTCTGATCCCACACCGCTGTTGCGCAGTTTTCAAAAAAGGTTGGTCAAATATTATCGCCAGGATGGAACCGAACTATCGGCCACCTTGTACTTGCCGGCGGATTACCAAGAAGGTACTCGTCTTCCCTTGCTGATATGGGCATATCCGCAGGAATATAATGACCCAAATACTGCGGGACAGGTGACGAGCAGCCCAGACAGATTTACCAGGCTATCAGGCTGTAGTCACTTGACACTGCTCACGGAAGGTTTTGCCATTTTGGATAACGCGACCATGCCCGTTATTGGGCAACCAGAGACAATGAATGATACCTTCCTCGCACAAGTAATATCTTCTGCTAAAGCAGCGATCGATTTTGCTGTGGAGGCTGGTGTCGCCGATCGGGAGCGCGTGGCGATCGGCGGGCATAGTTATGGTGCCTTCATGGTTGCTAATTTATTGGCTCACTCGGATCTGTTTCGTGCTGGAATTGCCCGCAGCGGAGCCTACAACCGCACTTTAACTCCTTTCGGTTTCCAGTCCGAAAGACGGCCACTTTGGCAAGCGAAAGAGATCTACCACAATCTATCTCCATTTCAATTTGCCGAACAAATTAAAAAACCCATGTTGCTGATACATGGCGAAGATGACAACAATCCAGGCACCTTATCACTCCAGTCAAAGCGGATGTATCAAGCAATTAAAGGCAATGGTGGTATTTGTCGGTTAGTTCTCTTGCCGCATGAGAGTCACGGCTACAAGGCCCGGGAGAGTATCTTGCATACGCAAGCTGAAATGATCCAATGGCTAAATACTCACGTTCGCGATACGTTGCGCTGAAAATAAAACTTATCTAACTTCTCAGTCACTCGTTCACTCGATGGATCCCGCCATGGCATACATTCTTGCTATCGATCAAGGTACAACCAGTTCACGTGCGATATTGTTTGATAGTGAAGGCCGTGTTGTTCAAGTTGCACAACGAGAATTTCGGCAATACTTCCGTCAACCAGGTTGGGTTGAACACGATGCCAATGAGATCTGGGAAAGCCAATTGGCTGTTCTTAAGGAGGTGTGTGAAAAGGCGCATGTGGGTCCTGCGGATATAGCTGCAATCGGGATTACGAACCAACGCGAAACAACCGTTGTCTGGGATCGCGCTACGGGTGAACCAATAGCACCTGCGATTGTTTGGCAAGACAAGCGAACGGCTAGGCGTTGCGAGGAATTGGTTCGCTCAGGCGTGGGTAAGGAGATTACCAAACGGACAGGCTTAGTTGTTGATTCCTATTTCTCTGCCAGCAAGGTTGAGTGGATTCTCAAGAATATCAGCGGCGCGAAGAAGAGGGCCGCTAAGGGGGAGTTGGCCTTTGGGACCATTGACTCTTGGCTGTTATGGAAATTGACAGATGGGCGTGTGCATGCAACCGATACCAGTAACGCTTCTCGTACGATGTTGTTTAACATCCTTAAACAGCAGTGGGATCCAAAGCTGCTGGAAGTCTTTGCAGTGCCAGAGTCAATGTTGCCTGAGGTACGTTCAAGCAGTGAAGTCTATGGTCAAACCAAGGTGTTGGGAGGCGATATACCCATCGCTGGTATCGCTGGTGATCAGCAGTCAGCATTGTTTGGCCAAGCTTGTCATGAGCCTGGAATGGTAAAGAATACCTATGGGACAGGTTGCTTCATGTTGATGAACACCGGGACGAATCCCGTGAAGTCCAAATGCAAACTGTTGACAACCATCGCATGGACGATTGATGGCGAGACGGAGTATGCCTTAGAGGGTAGTATTTTCGTCGGCGGCGCAGTCGTGCAATGGATGCGTGATGGGCTTGGCATCATTCAGCAGTCGCGTGACGTCGAGGAACTGGCGCGTCAGGTTTCTGACCACGGAGGGTTCTATTTCGTTCCTGCATTTACTGGATTAGGAACGCCGCATTGGAACCCTGATGCGCGTGGCACTATTACCGGTCTCACGCGAGGAACTCAGGCCGCCCACATTGCGAGAGCCGCTTTGGATGGGATTGCCTATCAAGTCCATGACGTCTTAGTGGCCATGCAAGCGGATAGCGGTATTAAACTAAAGCAACTGAGGGTGGACGGCGGAGCCTGCAGCAATAATCTGCTGATGCAATTTCAGGCCGATCTTCTCAAGGTTCCCGTTATTCGCCCTCGTATTCAAGAAACGACGGCCTTAGGCGCTGCGTATTTGGCGGGTTTGGCAGTTGGTTTTTGGAAAAGCCGTCGCGAAATTGCTCGACAGTGGCAGGTTGAATCGACGTTTAAGCCCACTATGAAGATGGCACAGCGCGAGAACCTTTTGCTAGGATGGCAGAAAGCATTGCGAGCCGCACAGGTTGAGTAGGTTCCAAGAGGGAGCATGTCTAGGCGCGAGTACGAGTGTAACTCAACTGAGGTTTTATCATGAATCGCGATGAAGCATGGTTAAAGGTATCTAGCCGTGAAATTTGGGATGTAGCCATCATCGGTGGAGGTGCAACGGGATTAGGGGCTGCATTAGAGGCTGCTACGCGTGGTTTAAAAACTATCCTCCTTGAAAAACGCGACTTTGCATCAGCGACATCCAGTCGCAGTACGAAGTTAGTTCACGGTGGTGTGCGTTATCTGCAACAAGGTAATATCACTTTGGTGCGAGAGGCACTACACGAACGAGCTAGACTCCTGGTAAATGCACCTCATCTCGTAGAACAATTATTTTTTGTCATTCCATGTTACAGCGTTTTCGAGAAGCTGTACTATCGAGCCGGTATGGCAGCTTACGATTGTCTGGCCGGTTCTCAAGCTCGCCCGAAGTCGAGGTTGGTTTCTGCGGATGAGGTTGAGAAAGTTTTGCCAACCTTGAAACGAACTGGTTTAAGTGGCGGTGTTGAGTACTGGGATGGACAATTCGATGATGCGCGATTGGCAGTAACTTTGGCTCGAACAGCTAGCGAGCATGGAGCCACGATTCTTAACTATACTCCGGTGACAGGTCTCGTTTCTAATGCGGGAAAAATCTGTGGCATTGAGTGTGTGAACAGCGAGAATGGGGATACCGCTGAGGTTAAGGCGAAATGTGTCATTAATGCGACTGGTATTTTTGTTGATGATGTAAGGAAGTGGAGCGAACCATCGGCGAAAAATATGTTGGCATTCAGCCAAGGCATTCACTTGGTATTGCCTAAGAAATTTTTGCAAAGTCATAAGGCGATTATTGTTCCTAAGACGAAAGATGGACGGGTCGTATTTATCATTCCTTGGCATGGAAGTGTCGTCGTTGGTACAACGGATACGCCGATATCATCAGCTTGTTACGATCCAGAACCTCAAGCACAAGAGATAGATTTTCTGTTGGAACATGCTGGCATGTACTTGCGAGAGGCTCCTACACAAAGTGATATTCGGGCTGTCTTTGTTGGCATTCGGCCTCTGGTTCGCGGTGGTGGCGATGGTAACCACACGTCTAAGCTTTCTAGAGATCATTCCATCACTGTGGACAGCCATGGACTGATAACGATTACTGGTGGCAAGTGGACCACGTATCGTAAAATGGGCCAAGATGTGATTGATGAAGCCATTAAAAGATGTGAATTCAAGGCCTCACTCAGCAGGACGGCGGAATTGCGGTTGGTTGGTGCGATGTCCTCCTCAGGTGAGCCAAGGATGCAAGCGGCAGATAGCCCATTTGATTCTTTGCATCTCTATGGTGCAGAACGTAAAGAGGTCGAGAAGCTGATTGAATCGGAGCCTGCCTGGGGAGAAAGATTAGCTGCTGATTACCCCTATCGTAAGGCGGAGGTGGTATGGGCGATTCGGCGAGAAATGGCGCGCAGCGTGGAGGATATTCTCTTTCGCCGAACGAGGCTCGGATTCTTGGACGAGCAAGCGACTCAAGCTGCGATAAAGACGGTCCAGCAAATCATGGCAGCCGAAGGGCTGAGGGTGCGGTAACGCGGCTATAGAAAGCTGTATTGAAATCTTTGGAAGAATAGTGCGAATACGATTTCGCGATAGCTATTTCATGAAATGAAAGTCACGGTGATTATTTCGTAGATGGCTCGTCGATATGACTTTCTCATGACTTCCTTACCATCAGCGACCGTGGTAAGCCTGCTGGTAGACTCAGTCCCAATTAAGGTAAGATTCTGCTCGTGTGGAGCATAGAAGTGTCGCGACCACGAGCCGACATAGCCGCGGTTGTGGACTCTGTTAAATTAGTTCTCATATGTGTGAGTCCTGTTTTTATATTCCCCTTAAAGAGTAAGCGTATCGGTAGATTATGGGATCGAAGTATGGTGGGATTGGATTTGCGGTTTTCATCGTGATTACGGTGGTTTTTGCAATGATCAATCCAGGGATTGTTAGTCAATGGGGCGAATATAAAACAAACCAGCTTATCTTCCCGCTGATTCAAGTGATCATGTTCGGCATGGGGACGACCTTGGGGCCAGCCGATTTTGCCAGGGCGTTTCGCATGCCGGTTGCCGTTATCATGGGGATGGTCCTGCAGTTTTCTGTGATGCCGTTGCTTGGCGTGATACTGGCGAAATGTTTCCAGTTTCCGCCAGAGATCGCAGCTGGCATGATCCTAGTTGGCTCGGCTCCGGGTGGAGTTGCGTCGAATGTGATCACCTATTTAGCTCGCGGTAACGTCGCTTTATCG
>JAUMAI010000595.1:0-2061 GCA_032116775.1 Pirellula sp.
ACAAGGAAATCATGCAAACGCCTAGCGATTCTTCTATAGCTATGCTCATCACGCCAGAACTGAGCATTCTCCTGCTTATCCAGCATTAGCAAACTCTCATTAATCCTATGATTCAATAAGAATTCAATCCCGTCAGCAATTGACTCAGGTGATTTACCAGGTAAAAAATGAACATCCTTTTCTACATCTTCAAAAATCGGCAAGGGCGTCACCGCTACGGGACGACCGCTGGCAATTCCATGCCGTACAGCAGCACTAGAAGACTCTGCAGTTTCTTGATATGGAAAAACAATCAAATCAGCATCAGCCAGCCTCGCCAAGCTTTCAGCATCACTCAGAAACTGTGTACAAAGCTCAACCGTGTCTTGCAAACCCTCATTCTCTATTTTATCTTTTGCATGCCTTATGATCTCGATCGAATCAGGTGCTGGGTAGGTCGCGTTCACCATACTCAACCGAATATTCAGATTTCTGCCACGTAATATCCCTATGGCGTCAATCAGTTCAAGTAGCCCTTTATGTGGCAGGAAAAAACCATACGAAGCTAGTAGAAACGGGCGATTACCATCAAAAGGTGGCAACAAAGATGGAGTATGGTCGATGATTCCATGGGGAAACAGAGTGACGTTGTTGACTAGCTCAAGATTTTTAAGCCTATTCATGTCTTCGACGGAATGAACCAAAACTCTATGGCAATGCTTCAAGGCAGGTGCGAGTGAAGACAGCTTTTTGTTCGAGGAACGAGGTGGATCGCTTGTTGCATGCATAATAACAACCACAGTACGTTTCAACATGACTTGATTAGTCAAAAATTCCCCAAATACTTTTAGGTTCCAGAACCCGTAATTGAATTGAATCACCAAGGTATCCAACTCAAGGCGCTCAATGGCATACGTCAGTGCCATTAAGTCGTCGTCATCACCTGCTGACCAGCAGCGAGAAACATTCAAACCATCAGCGCCTACTCTTCCCTCACTATGTGCTCCCAGCACAGTGATGCCTTCCGGCATATTTCTAATAAGATGTTCTGAATAGCTGGCAATACCGCATGGCGTATTCCAGGTCGTAACCATACCAATACGAGGATCTTTACTCTCGATCCGTGTGGTGGAAGAATGTGCTGCCTCGATCATGCGCCCAGCAACATGTGACCACATAAATTTTTCCCTTAAAAGTCTCTGGCCCGCTTCGATTCGTTCCTTCCGTGCATCGGCGGGCGCAAGAAAGACTTCCTGCATGAGAGAAGCGAGGTGGTTTTCATCTGGTTCAGCCCAGACCGAGGCTGAGAGACCAAAATGTGTTTTGGCTCGAGCATATGAATAGTCGATCAACCAAGCGCTTTCTGGTGTACAAAAATCTGTCTGACCGCTCCATCCCGTCGTAATCACAGCCAAGCCTGATAGCATAGCCTCTGCCATGGGTAGGCCAAATCCCTCTGCGCGACTGGGTGCTATTAAGGCATCACATTGAAGGTAAAGTGACTTTAATTGTGAATCCGAATAATCTTCTTCATCCACAATGACATGCGGGTATTCTGAATTGCTTAATTGGGCATCTTCCAGTAATTGATGGATTTTGTTGTGAGGATTCGGAAAGGTTTTTATGACTAAAGTCACGTCATCGCCGGCGCTGAACGCTTTGCCGTAAGCTCGCAGCATGACATCCGCTCCCTTCCGCGGAAAACACGAAGAAACATGTAAGAACCTATAGCTTTTAGCCTCAAGCTTGTGCTTTATGTCGTGATCAATTCTTAGCCAGTGGTCAATTCCGAGCGAGCTAATGGCGACCGGAACTTTTAGCCCATGGTCAATCATTACCTTGCGGGTGTGATTTGACATGACGGTCATGCCCTGCAGCGTCATATTGAAGGAATCAATCCAATCGAGAGGATATCCGGATTCTTCCCATCCGTAGGCGTGCAGAAAGTTGAAGCGCGCAGTCATGTCATCAACTCGCGGTGGATAAAGATTTCTGCTAACAATATCCGAGTCAATTGGAGCGGCATCCAGTGATAAGCGATGCATTACGGCTAGATCAGGATTTTCAGACAAAAAATCTTCG
>JAUMAI010000595.1:2071-3030 GCA_032116775.1 Pirellula sp.
CCCCTCAGTGGAATGCAATGAAACTCTATGCCCTAATGCGGCCAATGCGCGGGCGACCTCACGATTGACCAATGCAAGGCTGTAGCTACTATCGAATGGCCCCTCGATACGCCAATCTATTTTCTCTTGCAGTTGATAAGGCCTTAGATATTGATCAGTTTCTTGCTCATTTTTATCCAAGGACAGTGCCAGCAGAGGAAGCAGGTCACGAGTGTCACCAATATGCTCTGAAATATTCATTGCCAGGCTTTTAATCAACCGCTGATAATTATCGAGGAGTTTTGCTGCAATTTGTTTCCACGATCTTCTTTCTTCTGCTCCTTCCCGCGGCAGGCTTTCCCACGCAGCAATAGAACGTTTAGCGGTGTCGTCCCAAGAAAACTTTTTTGCTTGGTTTAGGCCATGTTCTCGCAGCCGATTGCGAAACACTTCATCGACTAATGCCTGAGTGAGCTTGGCGCTGATGGAATGGGTATCGAACGGGTCGAAGAGTGCTTCTTCGCATCCAATCACCTCAGGCAGGCTTGCGGTGTTGGCGCCAATAACCGGCGCGCCGCAGGCCATTGCCTCCAGCGCGGGTAGACCGAAACCTTCATGCCAAGAAGGGAAGACGTATAAATGACAGAGATTATATAGCTGGACCAAATCTTCGTCAGGAATGTAGCCAGTAAATAGAAGCTCGTCGTTCCTTAATCCGGCGGCCGAGGCGTTAGCCTTTAGGCGAGTAATATCACCATCATTCATGATGCCGGATTGCTGAGCAACATACGACCGCTCCAAACCACGCGCACTGTACAAGGATTGACCGGGGCTCAGAGCATCAGGTATCAAGGTGACTTGCAGCTCAACATGGTAAACACTACTGGTAAACAATGCTCTATTCTCATCAAGGGCGTCTACTACAACCCGGCACTAAGTTACAACCTGGTCAGTGTTTCTGATATGGCAGACAACGACTA
>JAUMAI010000595.1:3040-3998 GCA_032116775.1 Pirellula sp.
CTTTACGCAGGCTAGAGGGTAGTGCAGCGTAAGCCTCGATTAAGCGTGGCAGGTTTTTCCGCTCATCAGAACCGCCTGTATAGAGGACAAAAGGCCTTGTAATAGCGAACCTTTTGCGGATTTGATCGGTAGTTTTGTCGCCAACGGTTAGACATTGGAAGTTTAAATCCCGGTCCGTCAATATTGCATAGGCTTTATCGTCGGGCGTACCAAGAGCGTCTATGCTCTCCTGGCGCGAAAACCTGGAGATTGCAAAATGCAAATCCGCTTTTTTTAAGTAGTCTAACTTTCGCAGATAATATAGCTCGTAGCTTGGATTTGGCTTGAGATAGTGATTCGGATTTAGTAATGGAATGAGGTCATACATAGTGACGCTTACCGGCGTTGAGGTGTCTAATCGGCCAATGCTGGTTACTGCGTCGTCTACATAGCCCTCAAACAGGCTTGTGATATGGATAACGTCCGGCTGGAGGCTGGCCAAAAAGGCCTCGCGAATTAGTTCTGCCGCTTCGCGCCAGGCATCGTTTCCTTGTTGTAGCTCACATACCGGGCCTGGGGCATGCCAGACGCGGATATTCTCTTGCGCAAGCAGGCCGCCGAAGACCTCACGAATGGGCTGAATCGTATCTGGGAATTGGCCGCTAAGGCTTAGGACGATTTCATGTTCGCCACAGTTGCGGACAACGGCCTTTGCGAATGCCATGGTGTAACGACCAATGCCGCGGAAACGGCTTTCCGTTTGCGCACCCTGCATATCAATCACGATTCTCATTGAACGTTCCCTTGATTTAAGCTTGCCAATGATTGCTTGAGTGCGGTCAATATTTGATGCGCCCTGGGCGTAAGAATGAGCTGTTCGTCTTGCGGTGATTGTTCTTCACCGCTAACGCATAAGCGCGTAATCCATCGCTTTAGGCCTAGATCCTCCAGCCAAGCTTTTCCTTCGTGCACAAGAGTA
>JAUMAI010000595.1:4008-5425 GCA_032116775.1 Pirellula sp.
AGTAACCTCCAAATAGTACTCGCCGGGCTTCATGGGCATCTCGATATTAATAGCGCAAATATCAAGGCAGCCTGGAAAGACGGTATTTTTTATTGGGGTCCTTATTCCATTGTACACAATATGCTTGCCATCGATAGACCTAAGGTGATATGATAAATAGATAAGACTGCCAGGATTGGTTGACCATGGAAAATCAGAGCAATTATTTAGCAGGGCAAAATCAGTAACTATCCCTCCTGGCTTTGAGGTAATATATTTCGAGATTATTCGAGCAGAACCAATGCTCTGAGTCTCGCCGCAGGGACAAGGAATCTGCGCAATTCTTGGTGGCAACATGGTGATCACTCCTTAAATGCAAATGCGTAATCCACAAATTAGCGCTGGGCTGATGAGTTGCAGTCTCATCAAGTTTTGCGCATCTGACGCCTTCGTGTTTCCCTGAGGGAGTGCAAACGAACTGCATGTCCTATTTTGTACCCTAAAAGACTAACATGTCCTCGTGATCTAGTGGTCATTGTTTTCGAAATGCTTGCGGCATCTCCATCGAGTCCATCACCTCAATGTCCTCGAGCCGTAAGATAAGTTCCTTTTTTGCCCTATTTTTGTAGGCGACCACCATTTCGGCCACCAGCTCCCCAAGGGTGGTGTTGGTTACTCGGCACCAACTTCTCGCGGCTCGATGTGGGATCCCCCACCAGGGTTTCCAGCTCGGCTTCGCCAAATAAGGGGGGGCGACGGGTGGGCGATGCCCCCCACTAGCTCGTTGCTGCCAGAGCGGCGTCCAATTTATCGATTCCCTCCCCTTCCCCATTGGAATGCTCCCCAGCCGAGCTGTTCGGCGCCTAGCTCGATGAACCGGCGCACTGCTCCCTACTGGCTGGTGGTGATCACGAAGTCTTATGATGGCTCCTCCTGTTAGAGCATGCGCCACTTCGTCTACACGTAGTCGCGGGCCTGGCACCAGTCCAGCAGGGAGTCGAGGTTGCCCATGTAAAGGCAATCGTCGAGCTCGGTATCGATGCTGGTAGACCGCCGGTTATCTTGCGTAGCACAAACGTTTCACCTCTGCGCGGGGATTCGTAGTTGAATAATATGCCCTTTTAACCATACATGCCGTAGGCCTACCGGTAATTCACGGTGATCCAGTAGCCGTAGAGCTTGCCAAAACCTTTGGGGTAGCGGGCATAGAAAGGTGTGGACTCCTCTTGGGGGATTTCCTGCACCAGTCCGTAGAGCTCGCTTGTGCTGGCTTGATAGGTCCGGGTTTTATGGGTGATGCCCACGATGAAGATCTCATCGAGTGCCCGGTGTCAACTACATAGGCGGGTCGCGTCAATTACGTAGGCGGGTAGGAGCCCCCACCCCCCTGCCATGGCAGGGGGGTGGGCCGCGCTGGGTTCGGGGCCTGGTTGGCGGG
>JAUMAI010000596.1:0-7778 GCA_032116775.1 Pirellula sp.
AAGGAAGATTAGAAAACACCAATTGAGCGCCACGGACATCTTTCAAAATGCGATTGAAGAGTTAGGTGTTGCTGATTGTGAAATCGAACGTTTTGTGGCTGAAAGTGTTCTCGCTTTGCGGGGATGGGCCGGAATGATCTGGCAATTAGAGTCTCGACCAGACCGCGCCGTGCGGCCTCTCCAGCCTGGCTGTTTCCAGGAGTTTATCGCGGTTCGGTTGTTGCTAGATACTCTTTCCTTGAAATTTTGTTTAAAAGAATCCAAGCAAAGCGAAAAAAGTCTTAGTGACATAAGGCCTTCGAATCCCCTGGGTATATCGGTAGATGAGGATTACCATAACTCAACCGCATTTAGTATTTTTCAAGTGGCCCAAATCACTGGGGTATCCGCATACGAATTGAGTCAATGGTCTCGACAGGCTTGGGAGGATGCGATCGAGGAAGTCGAGTCCTTTAATGATTTAGAGAGACGATCAATTTTGCATGATGCCTATGAGAGGCATTATAGGGTTCGAACTCTGGAATCCATTTCGATCCATACAGAGGAGAAAATGCCCGACCGCAAACCCGCGCGGTTTCAGGCGGTGTTTTGTATCGACGCGAGAGAAGAATCGATGCGTCGACACTTAGAGGAATTAGAGCCTAGTTGTGAGACGTTTGGGGCAGCAGGCTTCTTTGGAATTCCTATTCGTTACAAGGGGGTGGCAGATGCTACATATGCCTCTTTATGTCCGATCGTCTTAAGGCCGAAGTATTGGGTAAGCGAGGAAGTCGTTTTCAGTCTGGAAGAGGTACATGAGCGGCGTGCCTGGGCGCGGAGAACATTGGGGACTGCATCTCATCGGCTTCATGTCGGGAGTAGGACGTTTACTGGTGGGGCGATTGTTACGACACTCTTTGGTTCTTTAGCCTCGATCCCACTGATCACTAGAATACTTTTCCCTTCGCTCACAGCTCGTTTGAGAAAATCCGCTGGAGTTTTGGTCGAGCCGCCACCGGTTACTAGATTGCGGTTGGAACGAGAAGCACCGCAAGCTGGTCCTGGCGAAAGCGAGATTGGTTTGTCGCTTGCAGAAATGGTCCAGCATTGCGAAACCGCCTTGCGCGATATTGGGCTTACAAGCGGTTTTGCAGGAATCGTGCTGTGGATAGGCCATGGTTCGCAATGCATGAATAATCCGCATGAATCAGCCTATGACTGCGGTGCTTGTTCTGGAAATAGTGGCGGTCCCAATGCGCGTTTACTTGCCGCGATGTTGAACGATAACCGCATTCGCGAGCAGTTGGTCACGCGCGGAATAGCGATTCCAATCGATACTTATTTCGTGGCGGCTCAGCACAACACCTGCAATGACTCGATGATCTACTATGACTTGGCTGCCATGCCATCAAGGAAAGTGAAGGAATTCAAAGAGATAAGGAAGATCATTGGCGACGCCTGTATGCGCAATGCCCATGAAAGATGCCGGCAGTTTGAAACCGCGGATTTATCGTTGAGCTTTTCTGCTGCACATTGGCATGTAGAAGCTCGATCGGAAGATCTGGCCCAAACACGCCCAGAATATGGCAATGCCAGTAATGCTCTGTGTTTGGTCGGTAGAAGAAGCCGTTTTCGCGGTTTATTCTTTGGGCGTCGGTCGTTCATGATGTCTTATGACCCAATTCAAGATGACGCCAACTGCACGACATTAGCTAGAATCCTATCGGCCGTAGTTCCCGTATGTTCTGGTATCAATATGCAATATACCTTATCGGCTATGGATCCAGTTGGTTGGGGATGTGGCAGCAAGTTACCGCACAATATTACCTCGCTACTTGGAGTCATGGATGGAGCGATGAGCGATTTGAGAACTGGCCTGCCTCTGCAGGGAACCGATATTCATGAGCCAATGCGTCTTTTGTTTGTCATCGAGACCAGTCGAGAGTCGATTCTCTCCATCATGCAACGCAATGACACGATAGGTAGGATTCTGGGCAATGGTTGGGCACAACTGGCAATATTAGACCCAAATACACGACAACTTTCCTATTATGATGACGGTGAATTTTCACCAGTGGTACGACCAGCGCGAGAATTACCAAGGGTTGAGCATTCTTTAGATTGGTATGGCGGTAAACGTCATCACCTCGATATTGCCGTAGTGCGGAAGGGCTTGCCTCTGTGATTAATGCGATAAAACCTGCCTGTCGGAAAGGCATGTATGTATACACTAGATAATCTACTACTGCTGCTCGGCAGTGTCTTAGTTGCCGGTCCCGCATTACTGTTGGGATGCTTAGGACTCGCAGGCTTTTTTGGCTTTAAGCTGAGCGAAAATATGATTAGTCGCTTGACGACTGTCTCTATTCTGCTTGGAGTGATCTGTGGTACTGCTATCTTGGGCTGTATGCTAGTTACCGGAATTCGATTGATCGAAATTGACATGGGGAACTGGTCGATTATTCCAGAGGAGCATTTTCATTTTAGATTCAAGTTCGTCTTTGATCGTTTAAGCATTCCGTTTGTGATGATGTCATACATCCTGTGCGGTACGATCGGCGCTTTTGCGCGCAACTACATGCATCGCGATCCTGGTTTCTCGCGATTCTTCACTTTCTACTCCATCTTTTTGCTTGGCATGATCTTGGCCAGTACGGCTGGGACCATCGAAACCCTTTTTACTGGCTGGGAGTTGGTAGGTTTGTCGTCAGCGTTGCTAGTTGCCTTTTTCCACGAACGAACTGGACCAGTCACCAATGGCTTAATCGTCTGGAGCGTTTACCGCTTTTCTGATGCTGCTTTGCTTGTTGCCGCTGTTGCCCTACATCACTCTACCGGTGAAGGTGATTTTTCAAGCTTGATGGGCTCTAAGCCTTGGCCGGATGGAGAAGCGGCACTGAATGCGAATCAAGCGTTTTGGGTCGGCTTACTAATCTTGTTATCCGCTGCAGGAAAGTCGGCTCAAATCCCGTTTTCCAATTGGCTTCCTAGAGCGATGGAGGGCCCAACACCCTCGAGCGCGGTCTTCTATGGCGCGTTGTCTGTACATCTCGGGGCGTTTCTGCTGCTTCGTATCAGTCCAATTCTTGAACAATCACTCGCCTTACGAATCGCAGTGGGGGTCGTGGGTTTGCTAACAGCAGTCTTTGCCTCAATTACTGATCGCGTGCAAACCGATGTGAAAAGTGCCTTGGCCTATGCATCCTTGACACAGGTTGGCATTATCTTTTTTGAAATTGCCTGTGGTTTTTACTATTTTGCATTGGTTCATATCATTGGCCATGCATTCTTGCGAACCCTGCAATTGGTGCGCGCCCCATCGCTACTAAGAGACTATGCAATTTTGGAAAACGCGATCGGTCGCGAGTTGTCCGGCACAACGGATCAGGACGCCTGGCTACCCAAGAGCATTAAAACTCGTATCTTTTTATTCGCACTCTACCGCGGCTATTTGGATGAAAGTATTAAGCAATTTCTGGTTGAACCATTCTTAGCTATTTTTAAACAATGCGATCGCTGGGAACGCGCCTGGACTGATTGGCTTGGTGGAGGTGCTTCACGCGAATCTGATCAGGTGTTGCATCATTCCTCTTCTTTAGAGGAACTACAATGAGCGAATTGCACTTTCCTTGGTTGGAATTGGCGATTGCCTTACCAATCATTGGCTCACTGGTTACCTGGGGTATAAAAGCCAAGCGATATTGTCGATCTGTGGCGATCGCTACCGCGGCACTCTGTCTTTTGAGTTGTGTTGGTGCTTGGCTTGACTTGGGGCTGATTCATCAGTTTCAAGCGGTTGATCGATGGGATCTCGGGCGGACCCTGACCGGTCAGACGTTTTTTGTCATAGATGAACTGTCTGGGCCATTACTGCCTCTGGCAGCCCTGATGGTGCTGCTGATTGTAGCTACCACGCAAAGCACAAAAACTAAACGTTTTAGTTATTCCTCAACCTTAGCGTCGGCTGCAATTTTGCTGGCAACATTGTCGTGTAAGCATTCATGGGGAATCGTTTTCTTTTTGTCCGCCGGAGTGTTGCCTCCCCTGTTTGAATTAAGACGCCGAGGTCGTCCAACTTTTGTCTTTGCAAGCCACATGGTCGTATTTGTGGTCATGTTGGTTATTGGAATGATGCTGGTGGATTACTTCGGTACCTCCAATAAGTTGAGTTTTGTTGTTATTCTTCCACTTTTAATTGCCGTGCTGATTCGTTGCGGGATTGCGCCGGTGCATTGCTGGATGACCGATTTATTTGAGCATGCAAGTCTAGGCGGCGCACTGCTTTTTGTTTGTCCGATGATTGGTGAGTATGCCGCTATTCGTTTGGTGTTACCTATCGCTCCCGAATGGGCGTTGCGGTGGCTTGGAATTCTGTCGTTGATCACCACCGTTTACGCGGCAGGGATGGCCCTCATCCAATTAGAATCCAGACGCTTCTTCTGTTATTTATTCCTTAGCCATACTTCTTTGGTTTTAGTGGGACTGGAAAGCCTGACTCCTTTAGGTTTAGCTGGAGGTTTGTGTGTTTGGCTTTCAAGTTCTATGTCACTAGTCGGGCTGGGGCTTACATTGAGAGCAATTGAGGCGCGTGATGGTCGTCTGGCCTTAGATGTTTATCATGGGCTTTATGATCGTGTTCCCTTCCTTGCGGTAATGTTTTTGATGACCGGTTTAGCCAGTGTGGGGTTTCCTGGTACGTTCGGATTTGTAGGAACCGAGATTCTCATCGATGGTGCGATTCAACGTTATCCACATGTAGGAATTGCAGTTGTGGTGGCTTTGGCGCTGAATGGTATAGCTATCGTCAAAGTATATATGAGGATTTTTACTGGAAGACGAGTAACTCCGGGTGTATCGCTAGCGGGGCATTGGAGTGAACGCTGGGGATTAGTGGCGTTGGGTTTACTAATTATTGGCGGAGGCATTTTTCCTCAACCAGGTATTGCCTCACGTTACCACGCCGCTGGTGAAATATTTCGTGAGATGAAATCCAAGGCAGCTATCGTTGAATATGTTCGCGAAGATGAATTGCATTCGAGGGAGCAATTGACTCCTCATAAAGCAGGCAGTTTACACGACGACGATGACGATCTGTGGCCGGGGATCGAGACGTTCAAGGATGGTCAATGAGTTCTACTTGTTTAAGTCAATTATTGGTAGAACGATGAAAAACTTGGCCATTCGTAAGCTTGATGTACTAACAGGCACGATGTCTCGATAGTTGCTGGCAACGCCGGTTCGGTAAATGCAAAAAAGGGAGTTAGAAATCAGCGGATGTTTCAGATTCGCATAACTAGTTCTGAGCCATTTTCGCTAGTTGCGGGGCTTGGTCGCTAGTTTACGAAAGTACTCCTCGATTGCATCGCGGTAGTGCGAGGGCAAGTCTTTTGTGATCCGCTGAAGAGCTTCTTGTCGCTCAGCAGGTGGAAGGTTTCCCCAACCGCTTTTGTCTTCCAGCTTTTTCGGGTCGACATCCCCAGGACCGGTTTCCCCAGCAATTTTACTATCTTCTTGCGGCTTACCTGATTGTTGCTGCTGTTGATCCTGTTGTTGCTGTTGATTCTGAGCTTGTTGTTGCTGCTGTTGCTGTTGCTGCATCTGCTGTTCGATGTCTTCAATGAGCTTGTCAAGTTTGTCAATAACTTGCTGCTCTCCATCAAGTGTTTGCTTACCAGCACGTCCGAGATCAAGTCGTCGAGAAACGTTGTTCATCAGACGAGCCACTTCATCGAGAGAGTCCGTTTTGAGAGGCTCCATGTCCGCTAACATCAAGCGACTAGTAACCGCATATCTGGCAGGCAGTTCCGTTTCGCGTTCTAGCAAGAGGGTTAGATCCTTTAAGCATTCATCTTTGCGTAGGAGGTGATGGTAGCACGCCCCGCGATAGTAAAGTAATGATGCCGGATCGACGGAGTCCGTCAGGCTCAGCGGTTCCAGGATGGTTAATGCTTCGTCAAACCATCGCCGCTGCACAAGGCTTCTACCGATTGCCAAGCGGATTGTGTCACGAGCCCAAGGAGGGAACTCCCCTTCGAGCCAACCTAGATCAGGTATCTGTTTAGCCTCAGTTTGAGGCTCCAGCGAATTAAGCGTCTCGGTCACTTTGGGTTGAATCGTTGCAATTATTTTGAGCATTCGATCCAAGGTAGTTGGTCCTGGCGTTGGTACCGCTGGATCCACCCATATTTTCAAGAGTTCGAGTTGCTGTTCAGGCGGGATAGCACGGGAAGTCATCCAGTTATCGAGCTGCGTCTCGATGGTTGCTGCCGTCGGCCATTGCCAGGAAGCTTCGCGTTTGATTCTACCGGTTTGTTCCGTTGCCATGAGCTGCGACATGGAACAACCTGCTAACACCAAAGCACCTATGAAGCTAGACCAGCGGGTGAAGGTGGTATGTTGTTGAGCTCTCATAAGCATTACCTGGTTCGCAGTAAAAGGCACGTTGAACTTAGACGCTTTATTTAACAAAACAGAACAATACGTTTATTGATTTCTTCCTAAAACAATATCGCGAGTTATTTGCTGAAGCTTTTGTTGACGGACGCTTAGATCACGGATTTGTTGACGCATTTCGCCTTCCTCGGCTTGGCCAACAACATCCTCTTTCGTGCCCATCAATTCCGATAATTTACTGGTCCGTGTATTGATCCTCATTTGCAATGTGCGAATGAGTCTCAGTTCCGCTAAAGCGTCTACCAAAGGTTGTTGTTCGGGTGAACCAGGCTGCGGAGGAGGTGGTGGATTTCCTTCCTGCTCTTTCTTTTTCTTTTCATTGGCTCGCTGTGCTGCGGTTAAGGCCTCCAATACCTCCTCTAAGCCAGCGACAATTTCAGCTTGAATCGTTTGAGTCAGAACACCTACGTCGGAGGTGTCGAGTTTCTGTGCCACCATTTCCATGTCAGCCATTAATTGCTCGCCTGCTTCAGGGAAGGCTAAAGATGTCCCTTCTTCTCGTAAGAGCAATAGAGCACGATCTGCTTCAGCAATGATTTTGCGTTCTTCTTGGGAGGCATTGGCGACACGTTGTTCCCAAGCTCTTTCACGTTGATCGCCGGCGATACGATCGAGTTTTGTGGTTTCTTCATTGACTGCGATCTGCATTTCTAGCATTCTTCGAAATCGAGCTTCTAACTGAACTAACGAACGTTCTATTTCCTCTTCGCGTAGCTGTCGTAAGATCTGCTCAAGTTCTTCAGCAGCTTGCCTTAGTTCTTCTTCTGCTGCTTTTTGCTCTTCTATTGCTTTTTCCTTCTCGGCATTTTCAAGCCGTTTACGAGCCTCCTCCATTCGTTTTTTCGCTTGCTCGACACGCTGTTGCGGCGTTTGCGGTTGTTGAGGTTGCTGCTGTTGGGAATCCTGCTGCTGCGATTGTTGTCCCTCTTGGCTAGGTTGGGATTCGGATTGTTGTCCCGGCATGGGAGGGGTTTGGTTCTGTGAGTCAGAGGGTTCTTTAGGTTTCTCTTTTGACGACTGTTTTGAACTCTCAGATTCGGAAGGCTCACTTTCCTTGGGCTGTCTTTCTTTAGAATTGTCAGTTGGAGCGTTTTCCTTGTTCTCAGGAGACTCGCTTGGCTTATCCTTCTTTGGCATATCTTGTGGGTTGGAAGCCTCCTCCGGCATTGATTCGTTCGGTGATTCTGTGGGCTCCTGCTCCCCTGGCGTTTTTTCGTTTTTGGCTTTGCTTGTCTCGTCCTTAGCTGAGTCAGGTTTCGTGGTGGATGATTCACCAGGCTTCGACTCTGCTTCCTTCTCTCCCGCTTTGGCATTTTGTTCGGCTGGTGTTTGTTCCGCGTCGGAAT
>JAUMAI010000596.1:7832-8895 GCA_032116775.1 Pirellula sp.
CGAGGTTGGTTTCTCTTCGGTCTCTGGCTTGGACGATTCATCGTCACTGAGTTCTTGGGCTATCTCGTCCGCCTTCTTTTCTAAGCCTTTTTGGTCTTCAGCTAATTCTTCGGGCTTATCTGTTGATTCCGTTCGACCTCGCAAGGAACGTTGCAAGCGATTTAATCGCTGGATCTCTTTGATTAACTCTTCAACCTTTTTCTTCTCTTCGCGGACACGATCGTCTCGGTCTTCGCTCAGTAACAGTTCAAGCAGTTTCTCTAAGCTTTCTTTGGTGGCTTGCTGTTCTTCGATCGCCCGGCTGAACTGCTTGTTCTGTAAAGCCTTAGCGGCCTCTCGTAAGCGACTTTGAACGGATGATTCCTTGCCAAGTTTTGAAGCTCTCTGCAATAGCGAAGCTCGCATTGGGTTGGTATCTGATTCGATCTCAGAAAGTTTTAAGAGTAAGGTTTCCAAGTCACCAAACTGTTTCGCTAAACTATCTTGTTCATCAGCTAACGGAGTGGCAGGTTGTTCTGCTGGTTTGGGTTGAGGTGGGGCCGATTCCTGAGCGGCTGTGGGGTAGGTGACGACTAACCCAAGAATGAGCACGATTGCTGCTGAGGCGCAGGGGTAGAATGGGAGGCATGCGAGATTTCCGTTAGCCCTCATTGCTGAGGTTTTGAGCAGGTTCGCAATTTTCATTTTCGAATCCCCTTTTAGGGTTCAAATAAGTCCAAAACGCGTTGCTTCTGTTCGGTCTTGGTGCGTTCCAAGATCTTCTCTTGCTGCTCGAGCATCGCTCTTACCATATCCACTATCTCATTATAGGACTCAATGTCCAGCATATTCTGTAGGACATTATCGAGTTCATTGATGACAATCGCGGTAAATTGGATTGTTTCTGAGGTTTTATTCGGTCCGGCAGACGAATCGGGGGTTAGTTGAATAAGGTCCCGAATCGCCAATTTAAGCTTGGGAAATGACCCTGTAATCACTGAGTTTAAAGGAGCTTGAATCCTGTTCTCCAAGCGTTCGCGACGATCGGTGCTATCCACGCGATTGTGGATTAGTTCATCACGGA
>JAUMAI010000596.1:8905-17622 GCA_032116775.1 Pirellula sp.
TCGGTAAGTATCCCGTTCACTTCGTCGAACGATTTGTCCGTTTGAACGGACGCCTGTTGAATGAATAGGGTTTGCCTGCGTCTCGCGGCAGCCAGTTCCTTACGTTTGGTCTCTGCTATTTCGGCCTCTGAGTCGTTTTTCTGTTCTGGTTTCGCTGCCTCTGTGGTACTGGGTGGTTCATCCTCTTCAAGCTCACCATTAGGATCGACGCCAACGACCTCTGTTTGGTTCCAAGGTGAGATTTGCACTTTCCCAAGCAGTGCCTGTAGATCGGTTAATTCGCGAATGATTTGTTCCAAACGTCCTCGAAGAGCAAGTTCCCTTTTCTCAAGCGACAAAATGAGTTGTTCTGGTGTAACGACCGTCAATTGTATTGGCTCACCCAATCCAAGGTGCTGACCTGCCTCGAGATCATATCGATCCTGTGCGGTGACTTGTAAGCCAACTGTCGAGTTGAGGGGAAGTTGAATCTTTCCATTGTCGGAGAGCTGTTGCAGGTCCAATACCTGATTAACTTCGCCTGCAGCATCCACGTTGACGGGCTCTTGGAATTTGCCTGTTTCAACATCTCCGAATTCAAGCCAGCTTTTCGAAATTTGATGATCGTCCGTTATTTTGCCTTGTATCGGTAGGAAGGCTTTGGCTGTTATTTCACTACCAATACCAACCAATCGAGTGTTTACTACAGGCAATTGATCGGCTATGGCGCTTAATTGATAACGTTGTACCTGCGCCCCAGGTAGTCCAGCCGAATCGTAGGTTAGGCACTCAATGACGATATTGCCCTTCCATACCGGTAAGGGAATACGAAATTCCTTTCCACTGATCGGCAAGCGTGTGATGGATGGAGTTTCGCTGTCGGGGGTAGAGCCAGTTCTGATAAGGTATTCGACAGCCGAAAGCGCGTCAGACGACGTACCCACTAAGGCTACTTCCGTTCCTTCAGGGACTTGCATGCCGAACTGGTAATTCAGGGTCTCTGGTCCCCAGCGGCCCGTTTGCTCTTCGAACAGGTAAGCTGGATACTTGCAATCAACTTTCATTCCTTCGATGACAGCTGGATCGATCACATCAATGCGATAATCGCGTAGGCGAAAATCACCACCGAAAATATCAAGCGTCATCGATTCGACAATACTTTCCAGCGGCGGGCCATCGAGCAAAAACAGTTGTCCATTTTCTGGGCCACCATTAACGCTTTTGAGGGCCGTTTGGCCTCTTTGCCCATCCTGAGTCAGGTACGTTAAAGTACAAATCTCTGGGACCTCTGGGGCCGTAGTATCGGCAATGATTCTTAAAACCCCCGAACTACCGCGAGGGACGTTTAATTTTTCATTTGTAAAAGTGAGCGTCTGTTTGCGAGTAGCGGTCTCGCCGCTGAACGATGGTAGCACCAGCTGTAGACTGTCGGGATATAGTCTTGTCTGGCGCGGCCAATCCTGATCCGAAAGCGCGAAAAAACGGTTTAAGGCTAACGAAAACCACACTTGATTCGTGACGGCACTATAGGAGGTACCCAGCAGCAGTAACCCGGCGATTAAGCCTCTTAGTGATAATGGTCGCCAATCAAAGATAGAGGCCGATTTTAGCGGACCAACGCCTTCCGCCGCTTCGGTGGTCACCTTATCAACCATCGCCTGAAAGAGTTCAGGGTTGGCATCTTCGGGGGCATCTTTCCCGGCCAACTGCACAGCGGTTACTAGTTTTCCACCAAGCTCCCGAAATTTGCGTTCCCAAATAATGGCAGCCGTCGAATCGCTAATACGGACAAACAATCGACGTAAACCAACGCGTATAACAATGTACGCGATCCCGACCACTAGAATTGTCAGTGCGACAGCCCGAATCGCCTTTGGCATTTCGGTGCTACCTAAACGAATCGGAAGATAATCAGCGGCGATCACAAGCCAAAAAAAGGCCAGCCCCCACACCACGGTACTTAGAAGTGTGTCCAGTCCAATATACGTACGAATTCCGCGGCGTACCTCGTTAAGTCGCTCGGCGATAATCGTCGCAGGTTTTGATTTCGAACTGGAAGTCATGACAATGAATTAACTAAAAAGGAAAGTTTTCATCTAAGCGAGTTTATTCAGTCTTCGGAGCAGCCATTCTAACGACAAAGCACCTCCAATAAGTGTCAGCAAAGCGGTCATAAGCCGGAGCTGGAATTGTTGATCGGGCGTTCCGATGACTTTGCTAATTTGATCCTGCGATGGGACCACTTTGGAAAGTGCGGTCACCTTTTCCGCTTCGCTAGCGGCGGCAGCTTGCAGTGTCGTAAAGTAGGTTCCACCTGTGCGTTCTGTTATTTCCGCGAGTAAGGCATCATTGCGTTGTGGTTGTTGAATTTCGCGGGCGGGGACTTTTGCCAGAAGTTGCTGAGTCAAAGTTTCCTGTTTGGCAAGGCTTCCTAAGCTAACTTCCACTTGATAGAGACCTTCAGCTGCGCAAACAAATTGGCCAACATATACTCCAGGTTGTCCGGCGTCTTGCAGAGGTCGAAGAGAGATGGTCGTCGTCTTGCCAGACGGTTCCTGCAAGCGTCCTTTTACTTCGGGTTCGCTGAGGGGTTGATATTGCTCATCCTTAAGGACGGCCCGTATGGCAACTTGCTCTCCCACAAGGGCTTGTTCTTTGTCTAGCAATAAGATCCCGCGATCGGAATCGCGTAATAGGCGTCCCTGCGAAATCCAGCGGATTAGTTTGGTGTAATACGCGTCGAAGTATGCATCGGATAGCTCTCGAACTCTCCAGAGCTCTCCCGATCCCTGGAATAGCACTCGTCCCGAACCGTAAAACTGTGATGCCAAGTAGATGGGCTGTTGTCCGTTTCGACTGGTAGATGGATCCGAGAATGAAGCGATTACTTTGGCACCCGGCTTTGGTTCGTAGCAGGAAAAGTAACTATAAATGCCCGGGAATTGTTTCCAAGCTTCTTCGCTCTGCTGTCGATCGTTGGTTAACCACAGAAAATCGTTTTGAAATGCACCATCGGCGAAGGCAAGGTTCCATGCTTTGTCCGATTCGAATCGACCGGAACTCACTAGCCGGGAACCGCGAGCGTCGAGTACGACGGGTGATAAACCGCGCAGTAATGTAACCCTCGGATCCGTTCCGCTAAATCCACTCCATTTAGGCGTAGCCACAGGACCAGCGATCAGCACGAGTCCCCCGGCCTGTTGACTGACCCATTGCTCCAGAACCTCCAGTTGCTTGATATCGAAGGCGAGCCAATCGACGTCAAAGCCAACAACAGCGTCGTACTGAAGCATCTCATCTCTTGTAAGAGGAAATTCATCAAGAATGCGAGTTGCTTCTTGGGACATGCCGGGCTTACCACTTTGAAGAAACAAATCTGTTTCGACGTCCCTGTCACGGAACAAAAGATTTCTTACGAACTGGTACTCACGCGTCGGTCCAGATGAGACAACCAGCACACGATTCTTTCGTTCAACGATTTGCACCTCCCGAGCTTGGCTATTGTCCTTTTCGTTAGCATCCGTTTGAGGTGGAAGCAAACTTATTTCATAGATCCATCGACCTACTTCATTTGGCTTGACTTCAAACAGAACCGATGTGAATTGATCGTCCGCCGGAAGTTTCACTGGCTTCTCATCTTCACTTACCCAGGCTGCGTTTGGGCTACCAGCCGATCGACGTCGAAGTCTCGCTATAGCGGTTTCGTTTTCCATGCCCGAAGCTTGAACGACTCCAGAAATGGTAAACGAATCACCTGGATAAACACGCTTAGGGGCTTCAACTTCGACTAAGCGAACATTAGGAGGTGTTTTGTCAGAGCCCATTCCAATGCAGTGGATGACGATAGACATCCCCTTCGCTGTTACCGCTGCTGCGGTGGGGTCAACCCCCGAATTGTTTCTTCCATCTGTTAGCAGAACAATCGCAGACAGGGCAGAGCCTCTCTCTTGTTCGAGCAGAGAGTTAATCGCATCTCCTAAACGTGTTTCCGTTCCATCTGCCGCCAGTCTACTGAGAAGCTCATCGGTGGTTTGCTGCAGCGATTTGGTCTCTTCTCCTGCTGACTTTTTGGCCTCTGGCTGCCATGAATTAGTCGTCCAAAGTTCCTGCAGCGGTAATTCGGGTACTCGCAAGATTGCCACACTAAAGAATACCAACGCCGAAATAGCAGTGACAATTGAGGCTAGATATCCGAGGCCGAACCGTTCTTGATTCCATCCAGAGGCTCGGCCAATAAGGCCAAACAAGAAGGCAATACAGGAGATTCCCAGCAAGACGCTTGCCACCCAAGCCAAGAGCCGAGCATTAGCAATGACTCGATCATCCACCATGTTTGTGGATTGGCTGCTATCCTCTTGATTCAATCGGCTGAACTGGGCTAACTGAAGAGGTCGAGACTGTGAATCAAAACGATAAACGATGACTTCATGTCCTTGAGTCAAACTCGGGAGCAGTTTTCCACTTTTAATTTCGTTGATAACACTTTCGATTCGTGTTGGCGGTTGATCGGTAGGTGTTTTCGGGAAATCGGCTGGTAGTGTCATGCTCAAACTGGTGTCTATTAACATGGCGACCCGTGATGGTCTTACCACGCGTTCGTCTGTTCGCTTTTGCAGTTGAAAGAAAAATAGAACGATCCCAGCAAGTGCGGTTAGACGCAGGATCAGCAATCCCCAACCTAATGAGACCGGCAGTTCTCGTGTATCGCTGCGATACCATCGCCAGAAATAGGAAACCAAGGCGGCGATGATTAAGACAATTGCCGCCCATTTCCACCATTGGTCGATGCTCTCTAACCGTCCAAAGCGATAGACAACTTCGCTTTGAGCGATCATGGAGAAATCTAACGTAAAGGAATTGCGGAAGATAAAGGAGATGGGCTCACTCATCGTGCCTCTCCTTGTCGCAATGGCGGATGGAAACTTGCAGCATATGCTAGGGCTTGCTCAATAATGAGCAAGGCAAGCAGCAAGAACATCAAAAGTGAATCACGACTGATGAGGCCTGCGGCAAGCATGTTGCTAGCGACATTCTCTGCATAGCGATGTTTTACGGAGAGTGGCCGCATATTCGCGATCAGGGCTGTTGGTGTTGGCTTACGTAAGTCACCTTCCGAAGGTGTAGCAAAAAAAGCGCGATTACGGACTTCTCGATTACCGGTGATGTCGGTCTTCCAGCCTTCAATTAAACCAGGCGATAGAAGTTGATGAATCACCTCTTCAGACATCTCCCCGTTGGCGACGGATAGTGTGGCCATTCCGATGGCTGGCGGATCATCCGGAGAAGATTGTGCAACGGCAGCGACCGGTAATTTGAGAGGCAAACGAGTTCCAGAGTTTCCAGCCGGAACTAGGAATTCCACCTCGGGTAAATATTTTTGCAACGCAACTTCTTCCTTCCACGCCGTACCGCATGGAATGCCCGTTTCCGGTCGACGGAAACTTCCCAAATATCCCACGCTTCTCAACGCGAAGACCACAAAAGTTGGATCTTGAGCCCAGTTATTCCAAGTCGGCAGCAGACTCGACAAAACAGTCAGCACTCGTCCCTGCCCGAAGGGACGATCCACGATAAGAGGCTCGCCGGTACGCAGCTTGGCGACAATCTGCAGGCTTGAGATTGCAGTTTGTTCCGATTCATTAGCAGTATTGCCGGTGGCTTGCTTGTCGCTTGATACACTGTCAACAAATCGTTGAAAGCGAATCAAGCGAAACGGTGAACCGGCGTTAGAAAGCAAGGGACCGAAGATCGGATGTTGCTGTGCTACTAGGTCTGCAAGATCTGAGTCAGCAGGTGCTTCAGCTAATACCTTGGCGTCTGCGAGTTCCAGTGGGAACAGTCCTTTACCAGTATTGAATAGCCTCTGATTGTAATGATTGCGATCAACATTGTCGCCGATGAAGAAGCAAATCCCTCCTCCGGCATCGGCGTACTGCTCTAGTTTGGCGATAGCGGGCTCTTCAAGTCGGGGTAAATCAAACAAGTAAATAGCGGAATAGGCTGCCAGAGATTCAGCGGTTTGTTCGCGAAGGAAGGATTCATTCTGAATATCGATCCGCAGTCCTGTCCGAGTCGTTGAGCCAGGATTCAGGGCCGCCTCCATGAAAAAAGCATTGGTTCGAGTTAGGTCACCATCAATCAGAAGAACTTGTTGTCCATCCGTGAGCGGCAAGGTGCAGACTCGGTAATTATCGGTTAATACGGCATCGTCTGGTAAGCTGGCATCGATAGCATGCTGGCCAGGTGATTCAAAAACGACCTGGAACCTTCTCACTGCTGATTCCCCGGCGTTTATTTGATCGATCACAACCGGGGGCAATTCCGTGATGACTCCGGAATAGGGGAGGTCGCTCAAAGGTTTCACTGAAGCATCTGCGTACTCAATCGTTCGCGGCTTGACGAGCAAATTACGAACCGATTGTTGGCCATGGTTCTTGACTCGCACTTCAATGAACAACGGCACCCCAGCGGCCCAGACCTCTTGTTCGGGCTGTAGCATTTCAATGGAGAGGTTCTCGTGTTCATTGCGGACACAATCGACGAACTGAATTTCTGCGCCAGATGCCGTTAACGGTTGAAGTGAAGTTCGGATGGCCTCTGGGCGTTCCCACTGGTTGGTGCGGAAATCGCTGACGACATAAACAGTAGCTTGCTCGCCTCGAAATCCTTCAACCACTGGTTTAATAAGATCGATGGCTGCTTCAGGGGAAAGCTCCAAGCCAGTGGGACGCGTAGTCTTCAGTTTGTCGAGAAACTTCTCATTATTTTTGGGTATTGAAGTCGCCAAAAAATCTGCCACGGAGTTGGCGGAAGTATTGTTGCCTTGCAGTGCGGTTCCACTACGACTCCAACGAAGCAAGGTGAGGCGGTGCTCGGCGTTGTCTGACGCGGCTTGTTTCACAATCGCATCGATCGCTTGGAGGCCTTTGTCATAAGCGGTTTCACCCTGCAAACCATCAGACATAGAGTAACTATCGTCCAGCAATACATAATGATGAATCACCTGCTGGCCAAGCCAAGAAGGGAGCCAACGATTGCTGCTGATCCAACCAGCCAGCATAGCCACCAGAATAGCCATGGCTGCCATTCGACTGAGGAGGAGTAGCCATTGCTTTAATAGTACCCAGCGCCGATGCTTTTTGTAGCTTTCCAGCAGAAAGTCCATGGCGGCCCAGGCTTGGCGGCGATGACGTACCAAGTTGATCAAGTGTACCAGCAATGGCACCAAGACCAATAAGAAGCCGTAGACGAGTGGTTGGAAAACAAATTGCATATTTAGAAAATGCGTCAACCGTCGTAAGTCGGTCAGACGCGGTATTTATCAATGGTTATGTGTTAGGACGTTAAATGTAAAAAAAGTTTATCTTGAATGGTGACTCATACGGGCATGAAGGAATCTCGCTAACGCAGCGTCGGGGGCGTCACTGGAACGGACTAGCATGTAGTCAATTTTCTGAGCGGCTGTTGATTTGCGAACGCGTTCGAGAAATCGTTGGAGAGCTTCAAGGTATCCTTCCCGCAACGCGCGAGGATTGCAGGTTAGATTCGCTGCGCTCTCCAGGCCTTCAAAACGAGTTGGATCGCTAAAAGGAAAATCGATTTCATCATCATGCAGCACATGAAAGACGAGGACGTCGTGCCCTGCCTTTCGCAGCATACCTAGGCCTCGCAATGTTTCCTGTTCCGCCCCCAGTAAGTCGCTGATGAGAACCATCAGTCCTCGTTTGGGAAACGCGGTTACAATATCGCGGAAAACATTGTCTAAGTTGGTCTTGTCTTTTGGAGTTTGGCGTTCTAACGCTTCTACGATGGTGCGAAGATGTTGCTGTTGCGAGCGCCACGGAACACGAGAGCGAATCGCTTGGTCGAAGACGGCACAACCGACGGAGTCTTGTTGTCTTAGCAAGATATAACTGATGCAGGCCGCTAGCAGTCTCGCATAGTCATATTTTGTGTTGGGGGCTTTACCATACGACATGCTGGCCGAGCCATCGACCAGTAGAGTACAGCGAAGGTTCGTTTCTTCTTCGTATTGCTTGATGACCAGACGATCCTGGCGCGCCCACACCTTCCAATCAATATGTCTCAGGTCATCACCTGGTACATATTGCCGGTGTTGCACGAACTCTATGGATTGACCAAAGTAGGGACTGCGATGCATTCCCGACAAAAAGCCTTCCACGACATGCCGTGCTTGAAGTTCAAGGCGTCCTAATCGCCTTGTGGCATCAGGAGGCAAATATCTTCTTGAATCGGGCATCGCGAGTTAACTCATCCTCGTTGGTCGGAGTAGCAGCTAATAATTGGTCGATCACTTTATCCGTCGTGATTCCATCGCTCTCGGCAGCAAAATTCACCACCATACGATGACGGAGAACAGGTTTAGCGAGAGCTTGAATATCTTCTGGCGCGACACTAACTCGTCCGTTAAGTAAAGCTCGTGCCTTGCTACCCAAAATTAGATTTTGAACCGCTCGAGGTCCCGCACCCCAGCCGACCTGGTCTTGAACAAAGTCAGGAATACCGGCTTGGCCGATACGTGTCTGGCGTACCAAGGCTAGCGTGTAACGAATTAAGTGATCCGATACAGGTACAGCCCGAACCATTCGCTGGAGTTCTAAAATTTCCTGCCCGTTTAGAACCGGTTGCAATTGAGGAGTCGCGGTTCCCGTTGTGCGACGAGCGACCTCAAATTCTTCATCGAATGAGGGGTAACCCACTAAGACTTTAAACATGAA